>JAZRPX010000186.1:0-1928 GCA_045649445.1 Acutalibacteraceae bacterium
GTGGCAAGTAACAAACGCATGACTGGCAGGTCAATTTTAAACGCACTTGTGCGTCGCTTGTAACATTAGGGCTTTGCCCGAAAATGAAAAACCACCCGCTATGCGGGTGGATATTTATTTTTGTCAAAAAATTAACAAAAATATCATTTATAATTCCAAATAAGAATTAAAAAGCCAAAAAAGTGCAAAAAAAAGGGTTTACATTTTAAAATTGATATGTTATAATTTAAAAGTCCTAAAATAAAAAAAGGAGTTGAATTTTAAAAATGGAAACTACAAAAAAGACAAATATCAGCAGATTAATTAATTTGCTTATCGGTCCGATTGGCTTCTTGTTTATTTACTTGTTATTGCCAAACACAGGTATAACTTATGCTCAAGCCGGCGCAATCGGTACAGTATTTTGGATGGCTTATTGGTGGATTACAGGTCCTGTTGACTATGCGGTAACAGGTTTGTTGCCAATCGCTATCAATGCAATCTTCCAGATTGCAAATACCGGTGAGGTTGATGCTTTTAAAACCGGTATGTCAAACCTTTTGTCAAAATATGCAGATTCAACTATTATGCTTATCCTCGGTGCTTCGCTTATTACAGCGGCTTGGGGCGAAATAGGTCTTGATAGAAGAATCGCAACAAGATTTTTGGCGCTCATTGGTAATAAAATGAGAGGTCAAATTGCCTTTTGGTTTGTTTTAACAACTATTCTTTCTGCAGTTTTGCCAAACGCAGTTGTTTGCGCTGCTATTACTCCAATCGCAGTTTCAATGCTTAAATTTGTTGGCGAGGGTGATATCGCAGGTAGTAAAAAAGCTTCAATGATTCTTTTGACAATTGCTTATGGTGCAGGCGCAGGCGGTCTTGCTTCACCTCTCGGCGGCGCTATGAATTTGACTGTTATTAACTTTATTAATGAAATTCCAGGCGTTGAAGAATTCACTTATATTAATTGGTTCTTAAAATTCTTGCCTGTAATGATTATTCTTGTTATAAGTAATATCTTGTTCCTCATCTTCTTCTGCAAAAAAGATGAAGCGCTTGAGGGCTCAAAAGAATATTTCATTAATGAGTATAAAGCAATGCCAAAAATGTCAATTGAAGAAAAAGTTTCTCTTGTTTTCTTCCTTGTTCCAACAGTGCTTTCATTTGCTCAACCACTTTATAAAGCTTATTTACCAGGTCTTCAACCTGCATATCTATTTATCATCTTCGGTATTTTATCATTCCTTATCAAGAAGAAAAATGGCGAAAGAATGATGAATTGGAAACTTGCTGAAAAGAATGTTGTTTGGGATATGCTTTATATCTTTGGTGGTGGTCTTGCAATCGGCGCAATGCTTAAAAATTCAGGCGCAGATATCGTTATCGGCAACCTTATGGAAAAAGCAGGGCTTAACGGTGGATTCTTAATGATTCTCTTAATCGTTACATTCACAGTTATTATGTCTGATGTAACTTCAAACACAGCAACAGCTGGTATTGCAATTCCTATCGTAATTGCTATGTGTGGTAACGGTCCTGAATGTATTCCTTATGTATTAGCGGCAACAATCGGTGTAAACCTTTCATATATGCTTCCAACATCAATTCGTGCAATTTCTGTTGGTTATGGTTTGCCACCTAAATTTATGCTTAAAAAAGGTGTGCCACTTACAGTTATCGTAATTGCTCTTATGGCTGTTACAGCGTTTATATTTATGAAAACAGGTTTCTGGGCAACAACAACATTTTAAATTTAATATTATAAAAACAAAAAACTCTCGCAAAAACAAGCGAGAGTTTTTTTATTTGTATAAGAAAACCACGCGATAGTCGCGTGGTTCAGTGGAGGCTTTTGCCGATGAGTAATAGACATAAAAACTCCGATTGTATATAATGAAAGCTGTGACCTGCCAGTTACAACCCAAAATACAATCGGAGGACAAAAC
>JAZRPX010000187.1:0-2368 GCA_045649445.1 Acutalibacteraceae bacterium
GTTGTTGAAGATGATGGCGCTGAAGAACCAAAGAAAAAACCAAGATTTAATAAAGGTAAAAGAAAATAAGGTTTAAATTTTAGGGGATTTTTAAAGTGAGAGAAAAAAATCTTTTAAATAATAAGTCGTTGTTTAAAGTGGCAATGCTAACAAATATTTATTTCTTTTCTGTGCATTTTTTGCAGTATTTAAGTTATTTTGGCATTGTTTTGCTTACTGTTTGGGGTATTGCCATTTTAGCGTATGATATTTATTACAAAAAAGTTAAAAAAGTTTATTTGTATAAATTTTCTTTGGCGTTTTTAGCGGTAGGCGTGGTTTCTCATATTTTAAATATCGCACCAGATGAAAACAGCTATTTTTCAACATTGGTTGGTATAGTTTTGCTTGTTATAACAGCAATTTTTATGTATATTTTCATACCTAGCAATCGCGAGAAAAAAGGTAGAATTGAAAAAGAGATTTATACAGTAGGCAAAATTTATCTTTATACCACTTTTATTTTAAACATTATCGGCATAATTTTGCTCGTAGTTTTCAAAGGAAGCTTGGGCGAGAGAATTATTATTTATGATAATCGTTTTACAGGTGCGTATATTAATCCTAATATGGGCGCATTTAATTGCTTTTTAACAATTGTTTTTGGTGGTTTTATAACAAGTAAAAAATTCTGTAAAAACATTGGCAAAAACAGAGTTAACAAGATTTTTGTTAATATTGCAATGGCGATTTCTTATCTTGTTATTGCAATTTCAGATTCAAAAGGCGCGTTGTTAGTGCTTGTTGCATTTTTGCTTGTGTTCTGCGGCTTTTCGATTTATAAGGCATATGTATCCAAAAAAATGCGCCATATGAAATATGCTGTTTTAGGAATTGTTATGACTGCCGTTGTTGTTTTTTCGGTAAAACCTTGCCAAAACGCTATGGCTTACGTTGTAAACAATGTTGATATTACACCTTTTGAAATTTCAGTTTCTGCTGAAACTGAAAAGGTGAATAACGAAAAAGAAAATGAAGCAGAAATAACTTTTGACCATGAAGCAGAAAAAGAAAAAAATGGTGGCGGAAGATTAAATCTTTATCTTAAAAGCATTGAGTTTTTTAAAGAAAAACCAGTTTTCGGCTGGGGCGCAGGCAATATGCTTTTAATGGGTGAAGAAACAACTGTTAACACCATTGATAATTTGCAGATTGATTTGGGCTCAAAGATTTTTGAAGCGCATAATGGTTATTTAACAATTCTTGCAACAAGTGGAATTGTTGGTTTTGCAGTTTTTGCAGCGCTTATTGGTATTGCGCTTTATGTAATTATGCAAAACACCCTTTTCAAAGTTAAAAACGGTGGTATTGGAAAAACAGCTATTATTACGGCTGCTATAATCGCATTTTTAGTTTATGCTTTTGTAGAGCCATCGCTTGTTTATTATCCTTGCGCTTCGGTTGCAACGCTATGGTTTTTCTTGGGAGCAGGGTTGCAATCAGTGGCAAATAACAAAAATTTAAAACTTAATTCTTCAGTTAAAGAATTAGTTGGATTTAAACAACCAAGTGAATTTGATGATTAAAGAAAGGAGAAATTTTTAATGAAATTTACTAACAAATATCGTACTCATACTTGCGGAGAGTTAAGAGATAATAATATCGGCGAACAAGTTCGCGTTGCAGGTTGGGTTGAAAATATTCGTGACCACGGTGGTATTCTTTTCGTAGATTTGCGTGATGAAACAGGTACATTGCAAGTGGTTATTAAAGATGAAAATATGATAAAAGGTGTTGCAAAAGAGTCAACAGTTACTATTGCTGGTGAGGTTTTGCAAAGAGATGAAGAAACATATAACAAAAAATTAGCTACAGGTACTATTGAAGTTAAAGCTGAAACTTTTGAAGTATTAGGTAAAGCAAAAGCAAATCTTCCTTTTGAAGTTGCAACTTCAACAAAAACTAATGAAGAAGTTCGTTTGCAATATCGTTATCTTGACCTTAGAAACAAAAAAGTTCATGATAACATCGTGCTTCGTTCAAAAATTATTTCACACTTGAGAGCTAAAATGACAGAAATGGGATTTTTAGAAATGCAAACCCCTATTCTTTCTGCATCAAGCCCTGAAGGCGCTAGAGACTATCTTATTCCATCTCGTAAGCATAAAGGCAAATTCTATGCATTACCACAAGCGCCACAGTTGTTTAAACAACTTTTGATGGTTTCAGGTTTTGATAAGTATTTCCAAATTGCTCCTTGCTTTAGAGATGAAGATGCTCGTGCTGATAGAAGCCCTGGTGAGTTTTATCAATTAGACTTTGAAATGGCTTTTGCAACTCAAGAAGATGTTTTCGCAGTTGCTGAAGAAGTTCTTTATGATTCATTTAC
>JAZRPX010000188.1:0-7119 GCA_045649445.1 Acutalibacteraceae bacterium
TTTGCATCCTTTTGTTGAATCAAAAGGTAACTTTGGTAAAGCATATTCAAAAGATATGGCTTATGCGGCATCTCGTTATACAGAAGCGCGCCTTGCAAAAATCTCAAATGAACTTTTTAGAGATATTGATAAAGATACAGTTGATTTTGTTGATAACTATGACGCAACAAAAAAAGAGCCAACTCTTTTGCCTGTAACATTCCCATCTGTACTTGTTAATGCAAATAAAGGTATCGCTGTTGGTATGGCAAGTGATATTTGCTCGTTTAACTTAAAAGAAGTTTGTGATACAACTATTGCGTATATTCATGATGAAAATTGCGACCTTTTTGAAACGCTTAAAGCCCCTGATTTTCCTACAGGTGGTCAGTTAATTTATGATAAAGCGGCTTTGCAAAAAATTTATGAAACAGGTACAGGTAGCGTAAAGGTAAGAGCAAAATATTCTTATGATAAATCGGCTAACTGTATTGATATTACAGAAATTCCTGCTACAACAACAATCGAAGCAATTATTGATAAAGTAATTGAACTTTCAAAACTTAAAAAGATTACAGAAATCAATGATATTCGTGATGAAACAGGTTTGCAAGGACTTAAAATCACAATTGATTTAAAACGTGGTGTTGACCCTGAAAAGTTAATGCTTAAATTATTTAAAATGACACCGCTTGAAGATTCATTCTCTTGCAATTTTAATATTCTTATCAACGGTAGCCCTAAAGTAATGGGTGTTAAGGAGATTATTAAAGAATGGCTTAATTTCCGTTTAACTTGCGTTAAGAGAAAGGTTAATTTTAGATTAACAAAAGCACAAAATAAGTTGCATTTGTTAGAAGGTTTGCAAAAAATCCTTTTAGATATTGATAAAGCAATCAAAATCGTTCGTGAAACAGAAGAAGAAGCAGAAGTTGTTCCAAATCTTATGATTGGTTTTTCAATTGATGAAATTCAAGCAGAATATGTTGCTGATATCAAACTTCGTCATTTAAACAGAGAATATATTTTAAAAAGAACTGCTGATATTGAAGAATTGCGTGAAGAAATTGCAAAATTCGAGGCAATTTTAAAATCAGATTCTAGGGTTAAAAAGGTTATAGTTGCCGAACTTAAAGAAGTTATCAAAAAATATGGTACGGATCGAAAAACCGAGATTATTGATATAGAAGATGAACCAGTTTACGAGCCATCAGCAGAAATTGCGTCATACCCTTGTACTGCTTTCTTTACTAAAGATGGCTACTTCAAGAAAATCACACCACTTTCACTTCGTATGGGTGGTGAGCATAAGCTTAAAGAAGGCGATGAGTTAACTCAAGCAGTTGAAACTGATAATAAGTTTGAAGTAATGTTCTTTACAGATAAATGTCAGGTTTATAAAGCAAAAATTAACGACTTTGCTGATACAAAAGCAAGTGTTTTAGGTGACTTTATTCCGGCAAAACTTGATTTTGATGCAGGTGAAAACCCTGTTTATATGGCAGTTACTGATAATTATGTGGGCTATATGATTTTCGTATTTGAAAATGGTAAAATGGCAAAGGTTGAAATGAATCAGTATATGACCAAAACAAATCGTAAAAAGTTAATCAATGCTTATTCTGATAAATCACCGCTTATTAAAGCGATTTATGTAAAAGAAGAGTCTGATATTCTTATTGAAAACATCAATGGTAGAAAACTTGTTGTTAACACTGCAAGTATAAATGCAAAAACAAGTAAATCAACTCAAGGCGTTGCAGTTATGAAAATCCGCAAAGGTCATAAAGTTTTGAGCGCTAAACTTTATGAAGAGGGTGACCTTGATAATGTTTCAAGATATCGCGCTAGAACTCTTCCTGCTTCAGGAAAATTGCCTGAAGAGGAAGTAGAACAATTAACATTAAATTAAATAAAAATGCAAACGCCCTCCTGAATTTTCAGGAGGGCAAAAACAAAAGAAAAACATACGCAAATTAATTTTCTTTTGTTGAAATTATTATTTGATTGTTTTTAAAAAATATTCATTTTTTAGAAAGGATTTAAAAAATGAAAGTAATTGATATTATTAAATCTTCAAAACCAACTTTGTCGGTTGAAGTTTTTCCACCAAAAACAACTGCAAATTTTGAAACCGTTAACTGCGCAACAGAAAAAATTGCTATGTTGAAACCGAGCTATATGAGTGTAACTTATGGCGCAGGTGGTGGCACATCTGATTTCACGGTTGATATTGCGCAAAACCTTTTGAAAAAAGGCATAACCCCATTAACTCATCTTACTTGCGTTTCTTCAACTAATGAGCGTATCGAAGAAGAGTTAAATAAAATCAAATCAAAGGGTATCAAGAATATTCTTGCGCTTCGTGGTGATATTCCTGAAAATATTGATAAAAGCAAAATGCAATATACATATGCATATCAACTTATTGAAAAAATCAAAGAGTTTGATGAGAGCTTTTGTGTTGGTGGCGCTTGTTACCCTGAAACACATCCTGAAAGTGAAAATTCTTATAAAGATATCGAGGCGCTTAAAATCAAAGTGCAATCAGGATGCGAGTTTTTAACAACTCAAATGTTTTTTGATAATAATATTCTTTACAATTTTATAATGCGTCTACTTAAAGCAGGTGTTGATGTTCCGGTAGTTCCTGGCATTATGCCTGTAACAAATGAAAAACAAATTAAAAGAATAATGGCTATTTCAGGCAATGCTTTACCTCAAAGATTCATAAGAATAGTTGATAAATTTGCTGATAATCCAAAAGCGTTAAAAGAAGCAGGAATTGCCTTTGCAACAGAGCAGATTATAGACCTTTATGCAAATGGAATAAATGCAGTGCATCTTTATTCTATGAATAATCCTGAAGTGGCAGAAAAAATAAAAAACAACTTAACGGAAATTTTGAAATAATGAATTATAATATTGTAAGTGGCAGGGTAGAAGAGCAAGAAATTCCTATAAATAAGCAAGAACTCGCGCTTCGCCTTAAAACCGATGTTAATTTTGAAAACGAAACAATTAACGAGTGCAAAATAGAACTTTTAAAGGTAGTTGATTGTAAATATGCCTATGTAGAAGTTCCAATTGAGCTTTTAGAAAATAATATCGTTGATTTAGGTTTTGTTAAAGTAAAAAGTAGTAATCTTTATAATAATTTGTTAGGTTGCAAAAGCGCTTTTGTCTTTTCGGTAACGCTTGGCATTGGCGTTGATCGGCTTTTAGCAAAATTTAATGTTTCATCGCCATCAAAACATTTTATAACAGATGGTATTTCTTCTGCGTTTGCAGAAAGTTTTTGTGATTATGTTGATAAAATGATAGGCGAAAACAAAAAAACAAAACCAAGATTTTCGCCTGGCTATGGAGATTTACCTATTGAAATCCAACCTGAAATTTTAACTGTTTTATCTGCCGATAAAACTCTCGGCATAACATTAAACGAGTCATATCTTATGACACCTGTAAAATCAATAACTGCAATAATGGGAGTGATTGAAAATTGAAAATCACAGAAAAATTAAAATCAACAAGATTGTTTTTTGATGGTGGAACAGGAACAGTTTTGCAATCGATGGGATTAAATCCAGGTGAATGCGCAGAAAACTGGAATGTTGAAAATCCTGAAAAAATAATTGCTTTGCATAAAGAATATTTGTCTGCAGGCGCAGATATTATAAAAACCAATACTTTTGGTATAAATGCGCAAAAATATGAAAATTATGAAGAACTGATAATTGCAGGTATTGATTGCGCAAAAAAAGCAGTTAGTGAGTTTAAAGATAAGTATATTGCATTTGATTTAGGTCCATTAGGTCAACTGCTCGAGCCACTCGGCACTTTAAAATTTGAAGATGCAGTTGAACTTTTTGCTAAAAATATTCGCGTTGCCAAATCTTACGGTGTAGATCTTGTTTTGATTGAAACAATGAATGATTCTTACGAAACCAAAGCCGCAGTTTTAGCCGCAAAAGAAAACTGCGATTTGCCTGTTTTTGTAACCAATGTTTATGATGAATCTAAAAAGTTGATGACAGGCGCATCACCTTTGGCTATGATTTCAATGCTTGAAGGACTTCGCGTAGATGCAATCGGCATAAACTGTTCTTTAGGCCCTGATAAAATGCTTCCTGTTGTTAAAGATTATGTAAAACATTCATCTTTGCCTATAATCGTAAATCCAAATGCTGGTTTGCCAAAAGTTATTGAAGGCAAAACTGTTTTTGAAACAACTGCAGATGAATTTGCAGAATTTATGCGAGAAATCGCAGAATGTGGCGCAACAATCCTTGGTGGATGTTGTGGAACAACCCCTGAATATATCGCTAAAACAATTCAAAAGGTGAAATCTGTTGATTATGCTTTGCCTGATTTTAAAACAGAAACTGTAATTTCTTCGTATACAAATGCAGTGAAAATCAGTGACAAACCAGAACTTATTGGCGAAAGAATTAACCCAACAGGCAAGAAAAAATTAAAAGAAGCGCTGAAAAATAACGATTTGAATTATATTTTAAATGAAGGTATAACTCAAGCAGAAACAGGCGTGAAAATCCTTGATGTTAATGTTGGTTTACCTGAAATTGATGAGCCACAAATGATGAAAACCGTGGTTCAATCGTTGCAAGCAGTAACAGATTTGGCCTTGCAGATTGATACATCTGATGTAAAAGCGCTTGAAACCGCTTTGCGTATATATAATGGTAAAGCGCTTATCAATTCTGTTAATGGCAAACTTGAGAGTATGAGCGCAGTTTTCCCACTTGTTAAAAAATACGGTGGCGTTGTAATTGCATTAACTTTAGATGAAAACGGAATCCCTGAAACTGCTAGTGGAAGGGTAGAAATTGCTAAAAAGATTATTAAAGAAGCCGAAAAATACGGTGTTGATAAAAAAGATATTGTTGTAGACCCATTAGCAATGACAATTTCATCAAATGGCAATAATGCCGAAATAACATTAGAAGCGATAAGAGAAATTAGAAAACTAGGCGTTTACACTTCGCTTGGCGTTTCAAATATCTCTTTTGGTCTTCCAAATAGAAATATAATCAATTCAACATTTTTTGCGCAAGCACTTGAAAATGGTTTAAACCTTGCAATTATGAATCCGTTTTCAAAAGAAATGATGAATGTTTATTATGGATTTTGCGCGTTGAAAGGTTATGATAAAAATTGCGCCGATTATATTGCTTATGCAACAGAAAATGCAGAAGAAACTGCAACTGTGAAAACTGATATGGATTTGCAAAAAGCAATAGTAAAAGGTGTTTCATCTACTGCAGTAAGTCAAACACAGTTGCTTTTAGAGTCAGAGCAACCTCTTGATATTATCAATAATCATATAGTTCCAGCGCTAAATGAAATCGGCATTGCTTTTGAAAATAAAAAAGCATTTTTACCACAACTTTTAATGAGCGCCGAAGCAGCAAGCAGTTCTTTTGATGTTTTGAAAGAAAAAATGAAAACAACTGATAGTGTAAGCAAAGGAAGTATCATTTTAGCAACCGTAAAAGGCGATATTCATGATATCGGCAAAAATATCGTAAAAGTAATGCTTGAAAGCTATGGCTTTAAAGTTTATGATTTAGGTAAAGATGTAGCGCCTGAAACGATAGTTGAATGTGCAGTAAAAAACAATTGTAAGTTAGTTGGGCTTTCGGCTTTGATGACAACAACAGTCCCTGCAATGGCGGAAACTATAAAAATGCTTAACGAAACTGATAAGAGCATAAAAATAATAGTAGGTGGCGCAGTGTTAACTGAAAATTATGCAAAAATGATAAATGCTAACTTTTATGCTCAAGACGCAATGGCAGGCGTAAGAATAGCAGAAGAATTTTATAAATAAAAAAAGGCGGTGCGAAAGCATCGCTTCTTGACTTTTGAAACTAAAGTAGTATAATAAATTTGTAAAATATTGTTTTTTAAATCCGAAAGGAGAAAAAGATAATGAAAAAACTAATTTCTTTTTTATTGAGTTTTTGTATAGTGTTTAGTGTGCCGGTAATGGCATCTGCAAAACAACTTAAAAGTGGTAATTTTACTTATAAAATAATCAATAAACAAGCTATAATAATTGATTATGATAATAAAGTAAAAGGCGAAGTGATAATTCCATCGCAACTTGGTGGCTATCCAGTAACAGAAATTAGCCGAGGAGCTTTTAGCTTTTCATACAACATGAAAAGTGTTGTGATTCCTGAAAGCGTGAAAAAAATAGGATATTGTGCTTTTGATTGTTGCAACAAATTAAAAAGTATAATAATTCCAGATGGAATAAAAACAATTCCTGAATTTGCATTTGTTGATTGCACAAGATTAAAAGAAGTTGTTTTGCCTGATTCTGTTGAAACAATTGAAGATAGTGCTTTTGACTACTGTTATTCGTTAAAACAAATAACAATTGGCAAAAATCTTAAAAGCATTAAAGAAGGAGCTTTTGGTGGTTGTAGTTCATTGCAAAGCATTGATTTGCCACAAAGTTTGATGCAGATTGAAAAATATGCTTTTTATAATTGTGATTCTTTAACAAAAATTATAATTCCAGAAAGTGTTTCGAAAATTGGAATGTCCGCTTTTGATAATTGTGATTCATTGCAGAATGTAGAGTTAAATAATGTTAAAACAATTTCTAGACAAGCATTTTCTGGTTGTAAAGCATTAGAAAGCATTGAAATTCCAAAAACTGTTTCAAAAATAGGGCTTTATGCTTTTTCTGACTGTGCAAACTTAAAATCAATATTAGTTTCCGAAGAAAATATTTGTTATAGTGATATAGAAGGCGTTTTGTTTAATAAAGATAAAACTGTATTAATTCATTTTCCGAATAATAAAGGTGATTCTAAATATATTGTTCCATCAACAACAAAAGAAGTTGCTGTCGGCGCATTTTCTTACTGTGATACATTAGAAAGTGTAACATTTCCTGAAGGTTTAGAAAAAATTGATAGTTATGCATTTTATTTTTCTTTATTAACCGAAGCAGATTTTCCTTCAACATTGAAAGAAATTGGAAATAATGCTTTTTATTGTACGCATTTAAAGAACATTAAATTTAAAAATGGCTTAAAAACAATTGGTAAAGAAGCATTTGCAGGTTCTTTTTTTAAGGGAAAACTAATAATTCCAAATAGTGTA
>JAZRPX010000189.1:0-8737 GCA_045649445.1 Acutalibacteraceae bacterium
ACTTGGAAGAGTAAAAGTGGCGCTAGAAAATATAAAATTATGCGAGCAAATGAATCTGATAAAACTTTTGTTGAAATTGCGTCAACAACTGCAACTGAATATACAGATACTTCGGCAGTTGGTGGAGTTTTGTATTATTACACAGTGAAAGTTGTTACCGATAGTGGTGTTTCTGGAGCAAAAGAAGCAAAATCAGGAATTTATCTTAATGCGCCTGAAATTTTAACAGGAAGCAATACAAAAAAAGCAATAACAATCAATTGGTCTGCTTGTGCAAAAGCAAAGGGCTATTATGTTTATAGAAAAACAAAAGGTCAGTCAAAAATGACTCTCGTTTCAACTATAAAAAGCGCTAGTACAACAAGTTATAGCGATACAAATGTTTCAAGTGGCGTAGTTTATATTTATGGCTTAAAAGCGTATGCAACAGATATTCAATCTGTTATGAGCGAAGAGTTTGAAACAAGTGTTTATGCTCCCCCAAAATTCAAATCAATTGAATCGGTAAGTGGTGGAATAAAACTCGCTTGGAATAAAGCAAACGGCGCTAAAAGTTATAATGTTTATCGCAGATTAAGTACAGCGTCTGCTTTTGAAAAAATAGCGAGTGTTACAACTGATAATTATACAGATGCAACCGTTTTGGGCAACGCTAAATATTATTATCGTTTAACTTCTGTTGGTGGTTCAAACACAGAAAGTTATAAAAGTGGCGCAAAGGCGTGTGTGAGCATTGCGTCAACAGAAATTGTATCTGCAACAGCAACAAAAAAAGGCGTAAATCTTAAATGGAATAAAATTTCAGGCGCAGTTTCTTATTCTGTTTATAGATACGCGTCAAATAAATATACTCTTGTAAAAACAGTTGCAACTAATTCGTTGCTCGTTCAAATAGGCAAATCAAAATCAAGAACTTACGCAATCAAAGTTAATTATCAAAATGCTTCAAGTGATTATTCAAAGAATTTCAAAGCGTATAATTTAACAACACCAACATTGAAAGTTTCAAAAACTTCAAAAGGGTTGTTGCTCTCTTGGAATAAGGTAAAAGGCGCAACGGGCGTAATAATTTACAGAAAAGAAGCAAGTGGAAAATTTGCGCTTTATACAAACCAACCTGTTTATGAAAAGCAAACATTTGAAAATTCAACCACTAAAAAAGGTGTAAAATATTCTTATAAAATCAAGGTGGTTGGAAACGGATGTGTATCAATGACTTCAAATGTTGTTACAAAGAAATTTTAGATAGAAAAAGAGCGTGAAAATTCACGTTCTTTTTTGTTTGAAAAAAAGTGTTGCAAATTCTGCTATAATGTATTATAATATATTTTACCTAATTATCTGTATATGTTGTTTTATATCTATGCGTTTAAGTATGCGGATGTCGGGTCCTGTGCAACGGGCCTTCGTGAACCATGTCAGGCGGGGAACCGAGCAGCATTAAGCGAATTTGCACGTGTGCCGCAGTTTCGCCTGATGTCCGCAGACTTAAGCGCATAGTTTTTATAAGAATTTTAAAAAGGAGAGAGCTGTTATGCATCAGGCGTTGTATAGAAAATATCGTCCTCAAACTTTTTCAGATGTTTGCGGTCAAGAGCATATTTCAAAAACTTTAAAATCGCAAATTTCAACAAATCGATTTACTCATGCATATTTGTTTACCGGCTCTCGTGGAACAGGTAAAACTTCAAGCGCTAAAATTTTGGCAAAAGCAGTAAACTGTCTTAATCCTATTGATGGTGATCCTTGCAATGAATGTGAAAATTGCAAAGGTATTGATAGCGGTGAGATTTTAGATGTTGTTGAAATTGATGCTGCTTCAAATAATGGCGTTGATGATATCAGAACCTTGCGCGAGCAGGTTGAATATATGCCATCAAAGGCGAAATTCAGAGTTTATATCATTGATGAGGTGCATATGCTTTCTAAATCGGCATTCAATGCGCTTTTAAAAACTCTTGAAGAGCCACCTGAACATGTTGTTTTCATTCTTGCAACAACAGAGGTTTGGGCAATTCCTCCAACAATTCTTTCGCGTTGTCAAAGATATGATTTTAATAGAATTTCTGTTGATATTATCGCGAATAGATTGAAATATGTTTGTATGCAAGAAAATGTTTCTATTAGTGATGATGCGGCTGTGCTTATTGCAAAGTTGGCAGATGGCGGTATGAGAGACGCTTTGAGCTTGCTTGATTTATGCGCAGGTAATACTAATGATGTAACAGAAGAAGTTGTATCAAAAAATGCAGGTCTTATAGGCAAAGAGCATTTGTTTAAGTTTGTTGAAATTTTTGATAAAAAAGATGCTTCGGCAGCGCTTAAACTTTTAGATGAGCTTTATAATAATTCTTGCGATATTGAAAGATTGTTTATTGAACTTGTTTCGCATTATCGTGATTTGCTTGTTGCAAAAACATCAAAGGATTATGCTCGTCTTATAACAGGAACAAATGAAGATATTGTTAGAACTTATGAGCAATCAAAACAAATAAGATTTGAAAATATTCTCTATGTTAGCGAGAAGTTAACTACTGCTAGTGAAAAAATGAAAAGTGGCGCTTCAAAAAGAATAGTCGCAGAAACAACATTTATTTCACTTTGTACTGATGACCTTGATGGCTCATCAAGCGCGCTTCTAAAAAGAATCGGTGAGCTTGAAAAGAAAATTTTAAGTGGTAATTTTGTTGCAAATGAATCTCAAGCAGTTGAAGAAATTCCTGTAGAAAACTTAAGCGCAAGTGAATTTGTTGAAGTAAAAGAAGAAGTTAAACCTCAGCCAATTGAGGAAAAACCAGTTGATAAAAAGTCAACCGCTGTTGAAAAATTCACAAAATGGGCAGAGGTTTTAGAAATTTTAAAAACAGAATCATCAATAATTTATGCAGTGCTTAATGGCTCAAAAGCGTATGTTGATGGTGGATTTTTGCTTATTGATGCGCCAAATCCTGCGTTTTTAGAAACAATTAGAAGCGCAGAAAAATACAAAAATGCAATTCGCGATGCGGCGCTTAAAGTAAGTGGCGTAAAGTATAAGTTAGGACCGTATAACAAAAAAACAGCTGCAAAAGTTGTTGCAGATGACCCATTAGATGAATTATCATCATTGCTTGGTAATGATTTGGTTGAAGGAATTTAACCTTAAAATTTGAACGGAGAAAAGTATGAAACAGCAAGTAAAGTTTACTAAAATTCTTGTAGCGATTGTTTCGGCAATTTTATTTATTGCTTCTTTAGTTGCGTTTTCTATCTATGAAAAAAGTCTTGTTTTTCTTGTGGCTTTAACGGCTATCGTAATGTTTATTGCTGCAATGTTTGTTGTAATGTTTGCAAGAAAAGCTATAAGCAGTTATTTTCTAGCTGCTGCTAAACATATTACATCGGCTGATGATTCTGCTATGAATCAATTTGGCGTTGCAATGATGATAGCAAATCCTGATGATGAAATTGTTTGGTATAATGAAAAGTTCAAATGCTCTGTTTTACAGGGTGTTGATGCTTTTGGTGAGAATTTAAGCGCGATTTTTGGTGATAAAACAAGAGAATATCTTGATGAAAATGAATTTTCGCGTGTGGAATATAATAATCGCTATTTTAATGTTTTTCCGCTTAATTGTTCAGAAAAATATGAAGGGCAAACAATTTATTTCTTTGTTGATGATACTGCGTATTCCTCGCTTAAGAAAAAATTTGAAAAATCAAGACCTTATGTTATGTTTATTCATATTGATGGCCTTGATTTGTTGCTTAAAAACACCCCTGAATCAAAGAAAAATGAGATATTGGTGCCAATTGAGCGCCTTATAGAAGAACTTGATAACGAATCAAAAGGTTATATTCAAAAAATATCATCTGATAAATACTTTTTGATTGGTGAAAAATCAGATTTTGATGTGATTCTTAAAAATAAATTTGAAATTCTCTCAAAGGTGCGCAATCTTGATTTTGGTGAGCGTGGTTCGGCAACTTTGTCAATCGGCGTTGGTGTTGGTGGCGAAAATTTGTCGGAATGTGTTGAATTTGCAAATTCAGCTATCGATATGGCTCTTGGCCGTGGTGGTGACCAGGCAGTTATCAAAAACGCAGATGATTTTGAGTTTTTTGGCGGCGTTGCAGAGTCAAAACCTGTTAACACTGCTGTAAGAATGAGATTGGTTTCACAAACCTTAAGAAAACTTATTATCAATAGTGAAAATATTCTTATTATGGGCCATAGTTTTTCTGATATGGATTCTTATGGCGCGGCGTATGGTCTTTATTGCGCTATTGAAAAACTCGGTAAAGATGCAAATATAGTTTGCAATTATAAAAACACACTTGCAAGCACACTTCTAAGATATACAGCAAGTGTTCAGCCAACTGATGATTTCATTCTTTCGCCTGATGAAGCGTTGCCAAAGATAAAACAAAAAACTCTTTTAATCGTTGTTGATACTCATAGAAGCGCTTCGCTTGAATCAGAAGAAGTGTTCAATAAATGTAAAGATGTTGTTGTTATTGACCATCATAGAAGAACGGTTGATTATATTAAAGATTCAATTCTTTTTTATCATGATCCTTCTTCATCATCTTGCTGTGAGATGGTAACGGAACTTTTGAGATATTTCGGCGAGAAAGTTATAGAAAAATCAAGCGCAAATGCACTTTTAGCAGGCATTATGCTTGATACCAAAAATTTGTTATTAAGAACAACTGCGAGAACTTTTGAATCAACAGCGTATTTGCGTGAAAAAGGCGCAGATCCTGTTATTGTAAAAGAATTTTTTGCAGAAACAATGGAAACATATTCGTTAAAATCAGATATAGTTTCATCTGCAAAAACAATGAAAAATTATGCAGTTGCTTTTTGTGATAAAAAAGATTCTTTTGCTCGTATTGCGGCGGCTCAAGCGGCAGATGAGTTGCTAACAATTAAAGGTGTTGATGCATCTTTTGTGGCGCTCGTTCAAGAAAAAGGCAAGGTTAATATATCTGCTCGAAGCCACGGCAAGGTTAATGTTCAAGTTGTTATGGAACTTTTAGGCGGTGGCGGTCATCAAACAATGGCAGCGGCTCAAGTTGAATGTAGCAATCTTGAAGAGTTGATTGGAATTGTTAGTGACGCAGTTAAACGTGCAAAGGAAAACAGTTAGGAGAATTTTTAATGAAAGTTATTTTAGTGCAAGATGTAAAGGGCTTAGGCAAAAAAGGTGAAGTTAAAAACGCGGCAGATGGCTATGCTAGAAACGTTCTTTTACCAAAGGGCCTTGCAATTGAAGCAAACGCTCAAAATATGAGTGAATTAAATAGTAAAAATCAAGCAGTAGCGCATCATAAAGCAGAAGAAAAAGCTGCTGCAGAAGCAAATAAAGCAAAACTTGATGGTAAAACTGTTAAGGTAAGCGCAAAATGTGGTGAAAATGGTAAACTTTTCGGCGCAGTAACTTCAAAAGAATTAGCAGAAATTTTATCTAAAGATTTTGGTATAAAAGTTGATAAAAAGAAAATTAGCGCAAGTGATATGAAAAGTGTTGGCGTTTATTCATTTGATGTAAAACTTTATCAAGGTGTAATTGCTAAAATGTCAGTTGAAATTAGCGCAAAATAATTTTAAGAAATTGAAGAAAAGAGAGGTGCAAATTAATGGATAATCAAGAGATTTTAAATGGTGAATCTCAGGTTTTGCCGTTTTCACTTGAAGCAGAACAAGCGGTTTTAGGTGCAATTTTAATAGATCCTGATATAATTTCAGATGTTGCAGAAATAATAAAACCAGAACATTTTTATCTTCCACAGCATAAAGCAATAGCAGATGTTATGTGGGCAATGGATGCACTCTCTAAAAAGATAGATTCAATCACAGTTTTAGAAGAATTAAAACGAGAAAAAGTGTTTGATGATGTTGGTGGTAAATCATATTTGTTGCAATTAGCGCAGATTGTTCCAACAAGCGCAAACTCTGTTTCTTATGCTAAAATTGTTAAAGAGAAGCATTATGTTCGTTCACTTATTTTGGCGGCAAGAAAGATTATTTCTGATGCGGCTGATAGTGATATTGAAGCAGATAAATTACTCGATTCTGCAGAACAAAGTATTTATGAAATCCGTCAAAACAAAGAAGCCGGTGGTTTGGTTCATATCAAAAAGGTAATCACAGGCGAAACTTTTGAAAAATTAGATAAATTAACAAAAGAAGAATATAAAGATGAATTTTTGGGAATTCCAAGTGGTATTTCTGCGATTGATAGATTTATTTCAGGTTTCCATAAATCAGACCTTATAATTCTTGGCGCTCGTCCTGGTATGGGTAAAACTTCTTTAGCGCTTAATTTTGCAAGAAACGTTGCTTTGCAATCTAAAAAATGCGTTGCAGTTTTCTCGCTTGAAATGACAAGGGAGCAGTTAGCAGAGCGTCTTATCGCATCGGAAGCGGCTATTCCTTCAACAAAGTTTAGAACAGGTGATTTTGATTCAAATGAGTGGTCAAGAATCGCTCAAGCAAGTGGTATTTTAACTGAATGTAATTTGTTTTTAGATGAAACTCCTGGTATGACCGTTGCTGAAATTAAGGCAAGATTACGCCGTCTTAATCCAAAGCCAGATTTAGTTATTATTGACTATTTAGGTCTTATGACATCAACAAAATATAAAGATAATAGAGTTTTGCAAATTCAGGATATCACAGGAAACTTAAAAGCAATGGCAAAAGAACTTGATGTTCCGATTATCTGTTGTTCACAGTTGGCTCGTTCAACCGAGGCAAGAGGAAAATCTCATAAGCCACAATTAGCAGACCTTCGTGATTCAGGTTCTATCGAGCAAGACGCTGATATTGTTATGTTTATCTATCGTGATATTTATTATCAAGCAGAAAGCGAAAATCCTGAAGAAATCAATAAAAATGAAGCAGAATGTATAATTGCGAAAAACCGTCACGGTGAGGTTGGAACTGCTTATCTTAATTTTGATGCGCAGTTCACAAGGTTTACAACTCGCGATTATGCTCATGAAGAATAATGAAACAAAAAATTATTAAAACAATTCAAGAAAATAATTTAATAAACAAAGGCGACAGCATCGTTATCGGACTTTCGGGCGGTGCTGATTCCGTTTTTCTTGCCTTGATTTTAAATGAGATTAAAGATGATTTTAATTTAAAGCTTAAAGCTGTGCATATAAATCATCAGCTTCGTGGTGATGAGGCAAACCGTGATATGTTGTTTTGTGAAAACCTTTGCAAGCAACTAGAAATTGAGTTTGTTTGTTTTAATGTTGATGTGAAATCACAAGCAAAAGAGCAAAATAAAGGCATAGAAGAAATGGCTCGTGAAATTCGTTATGAATGCTTTAAAGCCGAGTGTGAAAACGGAAAAATTGCAACTGCTCATAATCTTGATGATTTAGCAGAAACCTTAATTTTTAATATAACTCGTGGTAGTGGAGTTTTAGGTCTTGGCTCTATTCCAATTAAGCGTGATAATATTATTCGTCCTATTCTTTATGTAAGCCGTGAAGAAATAGAGCAGTATTTAGAGAAAATTGGTCAAGATTTCGTTGTTGATTCAACAAATTTAACCGATGAATATTCAAGAAACAAGATAAGGCATAATGTTATTCCTGTTTTAAAAGAAATCAACCCTAATTTTTTGCAAAGCGTTAAAAGATTAACCGAGAATGCAAAAATGCAGTCGGATTTTATTGATGAAACAGTAGAAGGTTTGTTTGAAAACGATGTATCTGCCGAAGAAATTCTTAATCAACCTAAAGCAATCATTTTTGAGTTTGTTAAGAAACTTTTATCAAAAAACAATATTAATGCCGATAATTTTCATATAAATGAGTGCGTTAATACGCTTGAATCGGGTGGCAGATGTCAGTTACCGAAGGATTTTTTGTTTTCGGTAAAAAATAATAAGATAACTATTGCTAAAAATAAAAAAGAAAATATTGAGAGTTTTGAAATTCCTTTTGAATTAAGCGTAAAAACTCCATATAATAAATATAATGCAAAAATAATTTCTATTGAAGAATTCAACAAAAATAATCAAAATGTTTACAATTTGTTTTTAAAATCGGCAGTTGATTATGATAAAATTCAAAATAGCGCAAAATATAGAAATCGTTTGCCTGGTGATAAAATCTATTTAAAAGGAAGAAAGGTTAATAAACTTTTAAAAACAGTTTATAATGAACTTAAAATTCCTTCAGAAGTAAGAGATTATCTTGCAGTTTTAACCGATGGTGAAAAGATTGTGTGGGCAGAGGGCGTTGGCGTAAATGCCGATTATGCTGTAGATAAAAATACAAAAAAAGTTTTAGTTCTATCAAGGGAGGTAGATTATCATAAATAAAGGAAAAAGCACAAAAAATATATTGCTTTATATTGCAATTCCATTGATTATCGTTTTAATGCTTTCATCAATGTGGGGCACAAGTCTTGATAAAAAAAGCTTGAAATATTCAGAGTTTCTTGATTTGATAGAATCTCATCAGGTAACATCTTTTGAAATGAATATTAATACCCGTGTTGTTGATTATTATGTTAGCGGTGGTAAAGTTAAACAACAGTATAAAGTGCCAAATGCGGAATTGTTTATAAATGATTTCCATAAAATCCAAGAAAAATCACATATTGATATTGATTATAATATTAAAGCAGGCGATCAGTTTAATTGGATTTTAAGTTTGCTTCCAACATTGATGATTATTGTGTTGTTCGTTGGTTTCTGGGTGTTTATGTCTAAAAGAATGGGTGGCA
>JAZRPX010000190.1:0-24558 GCA_045649445.1 Acutalibacteraceae bacterium
TAGCGCAATTCATATGATTAGAGATAACTCTAAATGTATTCTTTGCCGTCGTTGTGTTGCTGCTTGTAATGAGCAAGAAGTTGGCGTTATCGGCGCTAATGACCGTGGTTTTGATACACATATCGGTTGTGTTTATGATAAAGAATTAGACGCAGTTGATTGTATTTCTTGTGGTCAATGTATCGTAAACTGCCCAACAGGCGCTTTAACTGAAAGAGATGATACTCAAAAAGTATTTGATGCTATCGCTGATGAAACCAAAACAGTTATCGTTCAAACTGCTCCTGCAGTTCGTGCTGCTTTAGGTGAAGAGTTCGGTATGGAAATCGGTACTGATGTTGAAGGCAAAATGGTTGCAGCATTAAAACGTCTTGGCTTTGATAAAGTATTTGATACAAACACAGCTGCTGACTTTACAATTATGGAAGAAGGAACAGAGCTTATCAACCGTGTAACAAACGGTGGCGTTCTTCCTATGATTACATCTTGTTCACCAGGTTGGATTAAATATTGTGAATATCATTATCCAGAATTTATTCCAAACCTTTCAACTTGTAAATCACCACAAAATATGTTTGGTGCTCTTATCAAATCTTGGTATGCTGAAAAATTTGATATCAATCCTGATGATATCGTAGTTGTATCAGTAATGCCTTGTACAGCTAAAAAGTTTGAAGTTCAAAGAGATGAACTTCGCGCTGATGTTGATATTTCTATCACAACTCGTGAACTTGCAAGAATGATTAAACGCGCTGGTATCCAGTTCACAAAACTTCCTGATGAAGAATTTGATAGCCCACTCGGTGAAGCAACTGGTGCTGCTGTTATCTTCGGTGCAACAGGTGGTGTTATGGAAGCAGCATTAAGAACTGCTTATGAAGTTATCACAAATTCAACTTTAGAAGATGTTGACTTTACTGCTGTTCGTGGTACAGAACCAGTTAAAGTAACAGAAATCAAAGTTGGTGATTTAAACATCAAAGTTGGTGTTGCTTCAGGTGCTAAAGCTGCTAAAGAATTGCTCGAAAGAGTAAAGGCAGGCGAAGAGTTTACATTTATCGAAATTATGGGTTGCCCAGGTGGTTGTGTAAACGGTGGTGGCCAACCAATTCAGGCAACATCAGTTCGTCAAACTGTTGACCTTAAAGCAGAAAGAGCAAAAGCTCTTTACACAAATGACGCTAACAAGAAAATCAGAAAATCTCACGAAAATCCATTCGTTAAAGAAGTTTATGCTGATTACCTTGGCGAACCAAATTCACATAAAGCGCATGAAATTCTTCATACAACTTATGTTGACCGTTCAAAAGACGTTATTATGTAAGTAAACATTTAAAAAACGCACTCGAAAGAGTGCGTTTTTTTGTTATTTTTAAATTGATTTTGCTTTTGTGATATGTTATACTTAATAAAAAACATAAAGGAGAAATTTATGGAAAGAGAAAAATTTGGCTCGAGATTAGGTTTTATCTTAATTTCTGCCGGTTGTGCTATTGGCCTTGGTAATGTATGGCGTTTTCCTTATATCGTTGGTCAATATGGTGGCGCAATTTTTATTTTAATTTATTTTTTGTTTCTTGCTATTTTCGGTTTGCCGATTATGACAGCAGAGTTTGCAGTTGGTAGAGCAAGTCAAAAAAGTATTACAAAATCGTTTGATGTTTTGCAACCAAAGGGTGCTAAATGGGGCGCTTTTGGTTGGGTTGGAATGATAGGCAACTATCTTTTAATGATGTTTTATACAACTGTTACGGGTTGGATGTTTGCTTATCTTTTCAAAATGCTTCGTGGTGATTTTACTGCTGAAATGACAACGGAACAGGTAACAAGTCAGTTTGATGCGCTTACTGCAAATCCGTTAATTGTTGTTGGTTGTATGCTTTTAACCGTTGTTCTTGGCTTTTTAATTTGTTCATTAGGGCTTCAAAAGGGCGTTGAAAAAATAACAAAAGTTATGATGATTGCACTTTTAGCTATTATTTCAATACTTGCAATTAGAGCAGTAACATTGCCAGGCGCTAGCGAAGGATTAAAATACTATTTAATTCCTGATGTAAGCAAAATCAAAGAAGTTGGTCTTGGTGAGGTTGTGTTTGCGGCGCTCGGTCAAGCATTTTTCACTTTGTCAATCGGTATGGGTTCAATGGCTATTTTTGGTAGTTATATCAAGAAAGATAGAACTCTTTTTGGCGAATCAGTTTCAATTGCTGTGCTTGATACATTCGTTGCGTTTGTTGCAGGTCTTATCATTATTCCATCTTGCTTTGCTTATGGCATTGAGCCAGGCGCAGGTCCTGGTCTTATTTTCCAAACCTTGCCTAATGTATTCCGTGCAATGCCAGGCGGTAGAATTTGGGGCGCTTTGTTCTTCTTGTTTATGCTTTTTGCCGCTGTTTCAACAGTTGTTGCAGTTTTTGAAAATATTCTTTCAATGGCAATGGATAAATGGGATATTTCTAGAAAAAAAGCATGTATTATTTGTGGCGTGTTAGTAGCAGTTCTTTCTGTGCCTTGCGCTTTGGGCTTTAATTTGTGGTCTAGCTTCCAACCATTAGGCGCTGGTTCAAATATTCTTGATTTAGAAGATTTCATTGTTAGTAACAACATTTTACCTTTAGGTTCGCTCGTTTTTGTTATATTCTGTTGCTCTAAAAAAGCATGGGGTTGGGATAACTTTATGAAAGAGGCAAACGCTGGTAAAGGTTTAAAATTCCCTAAATTCTTAAGAGTTTATATGACATATATCTTACCAATAGTTTTACTTATTCTCTGGGTTCAAGGTTATATTTCAAAATTTTTCTAAAACAAAAGTTCCACTCAAACGAGTGGAACTTTTTTATATCTTTATTATTGGTCTTACCTTTCCAAAATACCAAGCGCTAACAAGTCCAGGTCCTGCGTGAGAGCCGATTGTTGTACCAAATTTTAAATATTCAACATTTTTAAATCCAAACTCATTAGCAATCGCTTCACCGTATTCTTTTGCTTTTTCAATAGCATCAGAATGAGCAATATAGAGCGTTTGTTTTTCAGGTTTTAAAACAGTGTCGTTAACACATTCTATAAATTTTTTTAAAGTTGCAGCATTACCTCTTGTTTTATGTGATACGAAAAGTTTGCCTGATTTAGGCAAAGAAATAATAGGGCAGATATTAAGAACAGAACTAATAACCGCGCCTGCCGCAGAAACTCTGCCCCCACGACGCATATAGGTTAAATCGTTTGTTGTTATAAAAACATTTATATTATATTTAATAGCATTTAAATGTGAAATTGCTTGTTCAATTGTTTTTTCTTCATCTCTGTATTTAATTGCTTCGAAAAGCATCATTGCCATACCTGCCGAGCCGATTTCAGAATCAACAACTGCAATGTAGGCGTCGGGATTTCGCTCCATAACTTCTTTTGCAGCATTCACAGCGCTTAAATATGTGCCTGAAAGATGGCTTGAAACAGATAAATGCAAAACAGGCAATCCTTTTTTTATTTCTTCTTCAAAAAATGTGATAAATTCATTAGGTGGAACTTGCGATGTTTTTGGAACAGCGCCTTTTCTCATTTTCTCATAAAATTCATCGATGTGCTCTTCGTTCATATCATCATAAAAAATCTCGTTTTCAATTGTATATGAAAGATAAGCGCAGTTTATATTAAGTTCGCTTGCTTGTTTGTCAGTTAAATCGCAACTTGAATCGCTTGTTATAATAAATTTGTTCATAAAAATCTCCTTTAAATGCAGTAAAACAATACAAAAAAGTAGTGCAAAACACTGCCCATAAGAACGAATAAATGCCAAATAAAATGCATATATTTTTTCTTTGACTTATAAAAAACAACACCAACAGTGTAAGAAATTCCACCTATCAAAAGCAACAAAAATGCGCCTATGCCTTTAGAAAAAATAACTTTGAACACCGGAATAGCGGTCAATAAGACAGACCAACCCATAATTATATAAAGAATAAGCGAAATTTTTGTTGCTTTTTCAAGATTTATTGAGTTAAAAACAATTCCAAGCACGGTGCAACCCATGTTTATGCCAAATAATGTCCAACCTATCCAGTTGCGCATCAACGATAAAGATACAGGAATATAAGTGCCTAGAATAAGCAAAAATATCGAACAATGGTCAAAAATTCTAAAAACTTTTTTAGCTGTTTTATTAGTGAGCGAGTGATAAAGGGTAGAGTTTGTATATAAAATAATCAGCGTTGCCCCATAAAGCGCAGAACTTACAACTGCTAAAGCGTCAGAGAAACAAGCCGCATAAATTATTAAAACTGCAGTTGCCGCAATGCTTAAGAGTGAGCCAACACCATGTGAAATAGCGTTTGCAATTTCCTCGCCGATTGTTTGAATTCGTTTTTGCTTTGTTGCCATAAAAGTTCCTTCTTATCATTTCATTTAGTAACCGATACTAGATTAACACATTTTCAAAACTTTTTCAAGCGTTTTTTTAAACTTTTCATAAAAAGTTCAAAATTACATCTTTTCTTTTTCTAATTTATGTGGTATTATTATAGTGTAATAAAATGTAGGGAGAATATTATGCAAATAGATAAAAATCAATTAATTGATGAATTAAATAGCACAAAAGAAATTTTTGAAAAAGCAAATTTACCATTGTGGAATGAACTGCCTAAAATTGAACTTTATATGGACCAGGTTGTTGTGCTTTTAAATGATTATCTAGGGTATATTTCAAAACTTGATAAAGATGAAAAAGGCGTAACATCATCTATGATTAATAACTATGTTAAAATGAAAGTTATTCCTGCGCCACAGAAAAAAAGATATTCAAGAATTCATCTTTCTCGCCTAATTATGATTTGCGCTTTGAAAAAGAGTTTAAATCTTTCAACCGTAAGCAAACTTTTGCCACAAACAGATTGTGAAGAAGAAAACCAGAGGGTTTATGATTCTTTTGTTATTTCACGAAAAAAGGCAATACAAAACAATATGAGTATCATTGAAAATGAGTTTTATTCAATGATAGATAAAGGTGATATGTCTGAAATTGGCGATATGATGACAAAACTTGCAGTTTCAACAGACCTTAGAAAACTTATTACTGAAAAATTTACCGATGTAGTTTTTGATGAATAAAAAGAGTTCCTTTTTGGAACTCTTTTTTTGTTCACAAACACTTGCAAAAACAAGAAAATTCTGTTACAATACATTCATAATAAAGGAGAGTGATTTTTTCCAATTATGGAAACGTCAAGTATTATTCAAATAGTTTTAATGTTTGTGTGCATTGCTTTTTCGGCTTACTTTTCAGCAACAGAAACTGCTTTTACCTCTCTAAATAGAGTTGCTATAAAAACTCTTGCTAATGATGGTAATAAACGCGCAGAGCGTGTTTTAGCACTTGTTGAAAAATATGATAGTTTGCTTTCAACAATTTTAGTTGGTAATAATATTGTTAACATCGCATTATCATCTATTGCAACTGTATTTTTCATTGAAAATATTAGCAAAAATTTGGGCGCAACTCTTGCAACTATCGTTGTAACCGTTGTTGTTTTAATCTTTGGCGAGATAACACCGAAAAATATTGCAAAAGAAAATGCAGAGAGTTTTGCTTTATCGGTTAGTGGTTCGATTTCGTTTTTTATGATAATTTTCACTCCGCTAAACTGTTTTTTCTCGCTTTTTAAAACAGTTGCAATAAAACTTTTTAAATCAAAAGGCGTTAATTCTGCAACTGAAAATGAGATTTTAACGCTTGTTGATGAGGCAGAAGAACAAGGCGAGTTTGATAGTGAAGAGAGTGAACTTATTAGAAGCGCAATCGAGTTTAACGATGTTGAAGCCGTTGATATTTTTACACCAAGGGTTGATGTTGTTGCCGTTGAATATGGCGCATCAAATTCTGAAATTGCCAAAATATTTGCAAAAAGCGGTTTTACAAGATTGCCAATTTATAAAGATAGCATTGATAATGTTATTGGTACAATAAATCAAAAAGAGTTTTATAATAAAGTTTATAACCGTTCAACACCGGTTGATGAAATTATTAGTGAGCCGTTTTTTATAACTCCTTCAATGAAAATATCTGATTTGCTTAAAGAATTGCAAAGTAGAAAACGCCATATCGCAATTATTACGGATGAATATGGTGGAACTAAAGGCATTGTAACAATGGAAGATATTTTAGAAGAATTAGTAGGCGAAATTTGGGATGAGCATGATGAGGTGCTTGATGAAATCACAAAGTTGAATGATGATTTTTATTGCGTTGCTTGTTCAATGGATTTTGAAGAATTTTGCGAACGTTTTGAAATTGCAATCGAAACAGAGATGAATTCGGTTGGTGGATTTGTTATGGAACAGCTTTCAAAAGTTCCTGAAGTTGGTGATAAATTTTCTTTTGAAAATCTTGATTTTGAAGTAATTGAAACAGATGAGCGTCGCGCAGTTAAAGTTAATGTTTTAGTTAGAAAAAAACAAGAAGATGAATAATAGGCCGTCCCTGTTAAGGGAAGGTGGCATTGCATAGCAATGACGGAAGGGTTGAAAAAAGAGAGTTCTTTTGAACTCTCTTTTTTGTGTTTATTTTACCTTAACTTTTTGTATTTGACTCCAAGCAGAATAAGCTTTTTGTTTGCTGTTTACTATCATTGCTCTAGCTTGCACTTGATAATTTCCTTTTTTGAGCTTTTTGATTGTTTTTGTGATACTCTTTTTAGTAGTAACATTAACTGTTTTCCATTTTCCTTTAAGTTTGTATCTTATTTGGAATCCTGTTGCACTATCAACTTTTATGTATTTAACTTTAAACTGTTTTTTGCCTTTTGTGAGTTTGATTTTAGGAACTTTTAAAGTTAATTTAGCAATAATGCTACCGTTTGCGATAGTTTCGTTACAAGTTTCACAAACCGTATCACCAGTGTAACCATCTGTAAAGTAGGTAGTTGCTTTTTCGTTTTTAATTACTAATTTATGACCTAATGCATCGATAACTTCTTGTTTAACCAAAACTTCATTGCAAACTGAACAATGCTTACCTTCAGTTAAACCAGTTGTAGTGCATGATGGCGCTACTGCTTTGTCTGTAACCTCTGTATGACCAAGTTCTTTAACAACTTCTTGTTTAACCAAAACTTCATTGCAAACTGAACAATGTTTACCTTCGGTTAAACCAGTTGTAGTGCATAATGGCGCTACTGCTTTGTCTGTAACCTCTGTATGACCAAGTTCCTTAACAACTTCTTGTTTAACCAAAACTTCATTGCAAACTGAACAATGCTTGCCTTCAGTTAAACCAGTTGTAGTGCATGATGGCGCTACTGCCTTATCTATAACCTCTGTATGACCAAGAGCGGTGTTTTCAATTTTCCTTATATCTGTTTGTGAGCAACGCTCGCATTTTGCTGTTTCTGTTCTGTCTTTTAAACATGTTTCATCATTATTTGAAGTGTAAATTTTAAAATCATGTAAAACACTATACTTGGTTTTGTTTTTTATTAACTCAGTTATTAGTTCTGCATTTTCACAGTTAACATTTACCGTTACATTATCATCAAAGTTAAATGCATTATATATAATTCTTGTTGAACTTCCGGTAATATTAACGTTTTCTAGTGAATTACAACTCGCAAAAGCAAGGTCATATATGGTTTGAACTCTTTCCGGTACTGTTATGTTTTTTAACGATTTGCAATACCTAAATGCATAATGCAAGATATAATTTAAACTTTCAGGTAAAGTTATTTCTGTTAATGAAGTGCAATTTTCAAATGCACTTTGATATATATCTGTTATACCTTCAGGAATTTTTACATTATCTAATGAGCTACACCCACGAAAGGCAAATGAATCTATAAAAGTTACACTATCTGGAATTATAACTGTTTTTAAATTTTTACAATTTTCAAAAGTGCTCATTTCTATTCTCTTAATGTTATCTGATAATACAACACTTTTCAAGCAATCCCAACCAGAAAAAACAGCGTCGTTGATTTTTTTAATTTGATTTGGAATTATTAAATCAACAGTTAATTCGTTGTTTATATAAAAATTTTCAGCTTCGCTTAATGGACTTCCGTAACCAGAAAAATTAACATTGCACCATGCATTGAGGTCTGATATATATACATCAGTTAATTCTGGACATTCTTTTAAGGCGTTATTATAAAATTTTTCAACTGATTTAGGAACATGAATTTCTTTTAAAGACTTGCAGTATGCAAACGCTAATTCGCCAATCTCAATCGTTCCTTCTGGGATTACAATGCTTGTGATTTTATAGCAACCATAAAATCCACCTTCTTCAATAATCTCAAGATTTTTAGGAAGATTTATTTCAAGTAATGAACAACCATGAAAAGCATCGTTTTCGATTAAAGTTATTCCATCAGGAAGGTTTATTTCTTCTAACGAGTCACAAAGAGAAAAAGCACAACTTCCTATTGCTTTTACGCTATCAGGGATTTTAATGTCTGTTAATGCTTTGCAACCAGTAAACATTGATGATTCAATTTCTGTTATACCTTCTGGAATAACAACGTTATTTAACGTTTCACAATGTTCAAAAGCTGCACCATCAATATTTATTACACTTTTAGGTATTTCAATATAAGATAATTTTTTGCATTTTGAAAATGCACGAATGCCAATACTAATTAAATTTTCGCTAAATGTTATATTTTTCAATTCGTTGCAATTAGCAAATGCATTTATGAAAATGTATTTTAAACTTTTAGGCATAACAACACTGGTTAGTTTTTTGCAATCTTGAAATGCTGACTCGGCTATTGTTATTACGCCTTCTTTGATAGTAAATTCGCCTTCGATTGTTTCTTTTGCTTTAACAAGATAATTGCCAATGTATAAAACATCATTTGCCCAATTGTTTTCATCATTACAATATGAAGTATTGTCAAATGCACCCATTCCAAAATTTTTAATATTATCAGGCAAGTTAATATTTTTTAAAGAAACACAATTTCTAAAGGCATAATCGCAAAGGGTTTCTAAATTAGAAGGAAATGTAATATCGCATAATTTTTTGCAGTTATCAAATGCATAATAACCAATTGATTTTATGTTTTCAGGCAAAACTATTTTCTCTAATGATGAACACTTTTCAAAAGCATAATTATCAATAGTAGTTACTGTATTAGAAATTACTACTTCAGTTAATGAGGTACAGCCAAAAAACGCTTTTTCACTGATATTAGTTACTCCTGATTCAATAACAACTTTTTTTATAAGTTCTTGGTCAGAATACCAAGGCCCTTCATATGAAAAGAACATCATCTTACCAGTGCCGCTTATTGTTAATACTCCACTTTCTTTATCTAATGTCCAAATGATATCACTGTCAAGTGTGCCACACTCTCCCGTTCTTATTTCTGCACTTACGGGAATGCTTACTAAGGTTAGCGTTGATAAAAACAACACCAAACTTAATAAAATAGATAACACTTTTTTCATTATTTAATTCCTCCTTTTAAATATTATAATAAAACAAAAAAGTGCGCAACCGAAGCCACGCACTCAAAAAACACATGGCTCTGATTGTCGCGACACAAACTACACTTCCCAGACAGGTATGTAAAACGAGCCTGTGCTTTTATCAACAGACAAAAGCACACACCTACCTTAAGAAATCATTCAGTTTATGTCGCAAGAGTATTTTACCATATTATTTTTAATTTTTCAAGAGGAATTAAGTTGAGATTTTCTTCACTGTGCTTCTCTGGATAAAATGAAGGGCTTATTAGTAAAAAAGCCGAATGAGCAAAATAAAGTTTTTTCATTTCATTTCCTCCTGCTTGATTAAATTGGTATTGTTTAGCAATACCAAAATCATTATAGCGGAATTTCCGCTAAAAGTCAATAGCGGATTTCCCACTAAATATAATATAAGTATATTAATATTTGAGGAGTAGGGGATATGTTGTATCGAAGAATCCGTGATTTAAGAGAAGATAAGGATTTAACGCAAAAACAAATGGGGGAAATTTTATCTTGTAGTCAAAGAGTTTATAGTAATTATGAAAGAGGGGAATTAGATATTCCAACTGAAATTTTAATTAAATTAGCTGACTTTCACAATGTTACAACCGATTATATTTTGAATAGAACAAATAAAAAATAGAGCAAAAAGAAAAAATTTTCTTTTTGCTCTTTATTTATGTGTAAAACTGTGTTATAATTATTATAATTTTGATATAAAGGTGAAAAATATGGATTATAAATTTACTGAAGCGATTGCTAACCTTGCTCCTTCGGCAATCAGAGAAATTTTAAAATATTCTTCTGTGCCTGGTATGATTTCTTTTGCAGCGGGAAACCCTTCCCCTGAAGCGTTTCCATCAAAAGATATTCAAAGAATTACAACTGATATTTTAACAAGCAATTCAATCAATGCTTTGCAATATTCAGTTACAGAAGGTTATGCTCCACTTCGTGATACAATGAAAAAATATATGAGTGAAAAGCATAATTCATTTAACGCAGATATGGATGAGCTTATTATAACTTCAGGCGCTCAACAGGTTATGGATTTGATGACAAAGGCATTTGTTGAAAAAGGCGATGTTATTATCACTGAAGCTCCTTCGTTTATCGGCTCGCTTAACACTTTCCGTTCTTATGGCGCAAAACTCGTTGGCGTACCTGTTGATGAAGACGGTATGAATATCGAGAGATTAGAAAAGGCATTACAAGAAAACAAAAACGCTAAATTTATTTATACAATTCCGAATTTCCAAAACCCAACAGGTATTACAATGTCAATGGAAAAACGCAAATCGGTTTATAATCTTGCTAAAAAATACGGCGTGTTGATTTTGGAAGATAACCCATACGGTGAAATTAGATTTGCAGGCGAGAATTTACCTAATATTAAATCTATGGATACAGAAGGTATTGTTGTTTATGCAGGTTCATTCTCAAAAGTGCTTTCTCCTGGTATGCGTGTTGGTTACGCTATCGGAAACAAAACAATTATCGCAAAACTCACAGTTTGTAAGCAAACTTCTGATGTTCACACAACTATTTTAATGCAAATGGTTACTGATGAGTTTTTGAAACAAACCGATTTTGAAAGCCATCTTGAAATGTTGAGAGGTCTTTATCGTAAAAAGGCAAACCTTATGATGAGCTTGATGGATGAGCATTTTGGCGATAAAATTACATATCAAAAAACCGAGGGTGGTTTGTTCGTTTGGTGTACATTACCAAAGTCTGTTGATATGATGGATTTTTGTACTCGTGCAGTTAAAGAGAAAAAAGTAGCGCTTGTTCCAGGAACTGCGTTTTTAATCAACGAAACAGATGAATGCCACAATTTTAGAACAAACTATTCAACACCAACCGACGAGCAGTTAGTTAAAGGTATGCAACTTCTCGGCGATTTGGCAAAGGAGATATAAAATGGAATTTTCAAATGATAAACAAACTATGCTTAGTATGATTAAGCCAACAGGTCATTTTACACTTGGTAATTACCTTGGCGCGCTTAAGAACTGGGTAAAACTTCAAGATGAATATAACTCAATTTTTGCAGTTGCAGATTTACATGCTATTACTATTAGAATTGAGCCGGCTAAACTTCGTCAGCAAACATTAACCGCTTATGGCATTTTAAACGCAATCGGTTTAGATCCGGAAAAGAGCTTGATGTTTATTCAATCAACTGTTCCTGCTCATGCAGAACTTTCTTGGATTTTATCTTGCTATGCGCAATATGGTGAAATGCAAAGAATGACACAGTTTAAAGATAAATCTAAAAAAGCGCCTGATAATGTGAATTTAGGTCTTTTCTCTTATCCATCTCTTATGAATGCAGATATTCTTTTGTATGGCGCTGATGTTGTCCCTGTTGGTGTTGACCAGAAGCAACATGTTGAACTTTGCAGAACAGTTGCAAATAGATTTAATGGAATTTATGGTGACACTTTTAAAGTGCCTGAACCAATTATTCCAAAGGTTGGCGCAAAGATTATGAGTTTGCAAAATCCAACTGAAAAAATGGGTAAATCTGATACTAATGAAAACGCTTATGTAAAAATTCTTGATGACCCTGATACAATTATGCGCAAATTCAAACGCGCAGTAACTGACTCGGAAGCGAGAGTTTATTTTGGTGATGCAACCGAAAAAGCAGGTATTAACAATCTTATGACTATTTACTCTGCAGTTACAGGCCTTGATTTTGAAAAAATCGAGAAAGAGTTTGAAGGGAAAGGTTATGGTGACTTTAAAGTTGCAGTTGCCGAAGCAGTTATTGAAGAATTGCGCCCTATTAGAGAGCGTTTTGATGAATTGATGAGTGATAAAGCGCAACTTGAAGCAATGTATAAACAGGGTGCAGAAGAAGCATCATACTTGGCAAGAAAAACTTTATCAAAAGTAAAACGCAAAGTAGGATTTGTAAAATAGAAAGGGAATTTTATGAGAATTTTAGCGCTTGGCGATGTTGTCGGCAGTGTTGGTTGCAATGCGCTTGAGAAAGTTTTGCCAAGATTAAAGGCAGACAAAAACATTGATTTTTGTGTTGCAAATGGTGAAAACTCGGCAGACGGAAACGGAACTTTATCACAAAGTGCCGAAATGCTTTTTTCGATCGGTGTTGATGTTATCACAGGTGGAAATCATACTTATCGTCGCCCTGAATTTTTGCCTTATCTAGATGAAAATGAGTTTATTATTCGCCCTGCAAACTTTCCTGATAACGCAGCAGGCGAGGGCAGTTGTGTTTATGATATGGGTAGATGCAAGGTCGGTGTTATAAACCTTTTAGGTGTTGTTTATTTAGAGCCATTAGCAAACCCGTTTGAAACAGTAGATAAAGAAATTGAAAAGTTGAAAGATGAAAATTGCAACATCATTTTAGTTGATTTTCATGCAGAAGCAACGAGTGAGAAAAAAGCAATGGGCTTTTATGTTGATGGCAAAGTTTCGGCGCTTTTTGGTACGCATACTCATATTCAAACAAATGATTTGCAAATTCTTGAAAACGGCACAGGGTATATAACTGATCTTGGAATGTGTGGACCAAAAAATTCGGTTTTAGGCGTAAAACCTGAAATTATAATTTATAAATTAAAAAATCACCTTCCTGCAAGATTTGAAAATGCAGAAGGTGAGTGTATTATAAACGGCGCAATTTTCGATGTTGACGAAAAAAGCGGTAAATGTTTAAATACAGAAACAATTTCAATTGAAATATAAAAACGAGTTCCTTTTGGAACTCGATTTTTTATACCACAAAACCATCATTATTCATTGATTCATAAGCCATTCTTGACCCTAAACTATACCCATCTGTAAACACAATCTTTTCCCAAATAGTTGTCATTTCACTGTGGCTTTCTTTATACTTTTCAAATTGTTCTTTTTGCTTATCTGAAAGCATATTAAGAAATTTTTCTTCGTTTTTATCAACAAGTTGCATTGCTTCTTTTAGTTGTTTGTTTTCTGCAATAGAGCGCTCGTTAACCGAAATGTTTCCATAAAATAATTCTTCTAAAACTTTCATTTAAAAATTCCTCCAAAAATAAAAAAGTGCGCAAGCAGAGCTTACGCACAAAAAACGCATTGCTCCAATTGCTGCGACACAAGTTTTCGACCAAACATAAGAGAATGTTGAAAAAGAGCATGCGTTTTTATGAAAAACAAAAACACACTCTCCGTTGTTTGATCATATTAACTTATGTCGCAATAATATTTTAACATATTACTATTATTTTTGCAAGATTTTTTTAAGATTCTTTGCTTTTATACGGCGGCACCAAGGCACCGCCCTACGAATGACACGCACCACCCTTGTCATCCTGAGCGGAGCAACGCGTAGTCGAAGGATCTTAAAGATGGTTCGGCTACGCTCACCATGACGTATAAGTAGATTATAGACAAATTTAAAACACACGGGTTGAATTTCAACCCGTGTGTTTTTTTATATCTTTATTTCCTCAAATGGTTTTGGAATTACTGTTTTAACCGATTCAAACTCTTGTGGTTTTAATTCGTCAAAGAGTGAAAAATGAAGCGGTACTGCAACTTTTGCGCCAATTCTTTTTGCAAATTCTTCAGCGTCATAAGCGTTCATATTGTTACCAACACCGTTGATTGGCATAAATACTGCATCAATTTTCTCATCAACCTCTTTAAGCACTTTTTCGTTATAAAGAGTGTCCCCGGTAACATAATAAGTTTTGCCTTCTGCTTCAAAAACAACGCCAACTGCGTAAAAATCAGAATGCTCCGCATAAACTGCTTTAAATGTAATACCATTTGCAGTAAAACGAGTGCCTGCGTTAAACATAACATAGTTATGATTGCCTTTGAAAGTTGTTCTTACCTTTTCCCAAGCATTAAACGATGCCAAAACAGTAACGCTTTCATCATTATTAAGGTAATGCTCAAGTGTTTCAGGGTCAGTATGGTCAAGATGAGTATGAGTTAAAATAATAACATCAGGTTTTACTTTAAGATAACTTTCATCAACAGGGTATCTACGCCAAAGTTTTGGGTTAACCTTGCCACAACTGTCTGAAAGATAAGGATCAATCATAATTTTTTTGCCAGCAGTTTCAAACAAAAGACCTGCTTGGCCAAGCCATGTTATTTTCATAAATTTGCCCTCGCTCCTTTGATTTTTTCTAAATGAAGTTTTGCAAGGCGTCCCATTTCTTCATAATCTTCTGATTCGATAAGTTCAGGTTTTAAAATAGAAATGCCTGTTGCAACACCTTTAGCGCCGGCTTCAATAAAACACTCAATAGTGTCAAGATTAGTGCCACCAACACAAATATAAGGAATATGCGAAAGAGGTCTTGCAATGCCTTTAACATAGTCAACATCATTTTTGGTAATAGGGAATAATTTAATCAAATCAGCGCCTGCATTATAAGCAGTCATCATCTCGCTTGGAGTTAATGAGCCAGGAATTGAGGTGAGCCCTAATTCTTTGGTTTTCTTAATAACTTCAACATCAGTATTAGGTGAGAAAATAAACTTTGCGCCTGCTTCGTACGCTGCTTGAACAAACTCTGTTGAAATAACAGTGCCTGCGCCAACAACGATTTTTTCACCCATTTCATCAATTATTGCTTTGATAATACCGGTTGTTGTTTCAATTGTATTTTCATCAGAAGGATTAAAAGCAATTTCAACAACCTTTACACCAGCGTTATAAAGCGCATTTGCTATTTTAGGAGCTTTTACTTTATCAACCCCACGAAAAATAACAATTAAACCACTATCTTCAATTATCTTTTTCATATTTTTCATTCTCCAAACCTTTGAAATAGTAGTGAATATCATCTTTAGGACGAATATCAGTTACAGCGCCTGTGTAGTGACGTAAGTTTCTTGGAGTGTAAGGACGAGCAAGAACTTCATCAATATTAACATCAATACCAAGACCTGGTTTATCAGGAATTTTGATAAAGCCATCGTTGAATACAACTTCTTCATTTGTGATTTTCTTACGGAAAGAGCCGTCAGTAAGCATAATTTCGTGAATGCAGAAATTAGGAACAGTTGCAGCAAGTTGCAAAATAGCCGCATTTGAAATTGGGCCTGATGGGTTATGATAAGAAATCATAATATGTTTTGCTTCTGCCATTGCCGCAATCTTTTTACCTTCCATCAAACCGCCTGTATGGAAAACGTCAGGTTGAGCATAGTCAACAGCGTCTTTTGAGAACATTTCTTGGAAGGCATATTTTGTATAGCCACGTTCACCTGCAGCGATAGGCACTCTTGAATGAGCGCGAACATAAGCAGTTGAATCCATATTATCAGGAACACATGGTTCTTCCATAAACATTGGTTTAAATTGCTCAAGTTCTCTTGAAATTTCAATAGCAGCAGTAGGACCAAATCTACCGTGACACTCAATAAGCAAATCAACATTATTGCCAACTGCTTCTCTAACTGCGCCAACGATATTAACTGTTTTCTCCATTTGTTCTTTGCTAATTGTCATATGAGCAGCGCCGAATGGGTCCCATTTAAGCGCTTTAACGCCGAGTTCAACTGTTCTTTTTGCCTTTTTAGCAAACTCTTCAGGTGTTCTAGCGCCTATAAACCAAGCGTTTGCATACATTTTAACTTCATCACGCATTTTACCACCTAAAAGGTTGTATGTAGGTGTGTTGAAGAATTTACCTGCAATATCCCAAAGTGCAATTTCGATACCACTAATAGCAGACATCAAAACTGCGCCGCCTTTCCAGTAAATATCTCTGTAAACTTCGAAAAGCATTTTTTCAATTTGAAGTGGGTCTCTACCAACAACAAGTCTTTTAAGGTCTTCAACCATACCTTCAAGCGCTTTTTCGTTAGTGCCTAAAGATGCTTCGCCCCAACCGTAAAGCCCTTCATCAGTTTCAACTTTGATAAATGCCCAGTTTGTTCTGTAAGCATCAAGAGTATAAATTTTAACATCTGAAATTTTCATTATTTATTACCCTCCTTAAATGGTAAAAGTGATATTAAAATGCCGGAGTCAATAGTAAGTTCTGTTCCGGTAACAGTTTTTGAGAGGTCGGTGCCAAGATAAAAAACACCGTTTGCAATGTCTTCACCTGTTGATTCAATACCAACTGGCCAATTTGCTCGTCTTGCAGCGATTTGCTCGTCTGTAAGACCGTCCCAACGCTCAGTACGAATAGCGCCTGCAATAAGAGAATTAGAACGAATACCGTAATTTGCAAGTTCAATTGCGAGTGAACGAGAAAGGGCGTTTATACCACCCTTTGAAGCAGTATACATACTTCTTCCAAAGATACATTGCTTTGAATGAACCGAGCTTAAAAATACAAGCGCGCCGTGATTTTGCTCTTTCATAATAAGAGCGGCTTGTTGAGCGCAGAAGAAAGAACCCTTTAAATTAATGTCTAAAACACTGTTATATTCTTCTTCATCAATTTCTAAAACATTCATATCAACGCCTAAATTAGCGGCATTTGCAACGAAGGTATCAAGAGAACCAAAATCTTCTCTTATTTTTTTGAAAACACATTTAATGTCATTAACATCAGAAAGATTAAGTTCATAACCTTTTGCTTTAATGTTGTATTCTTTAGCTAACGCTTCGGCTTGAATTTCAGCTTCCTTCTGAATTCTAGAAGAAATAGCAACATCAAAACCCTCGCTTGCAAACTTCTTTGCAATTGCAAGGCCGGTATTTTTAGTAGCGCCGGTTATAAATACTGTTGGCATAAACACACTCCTTTTTTTTAAAATTATTCTTCGATAATTTCATAAGCTTTTTTATCGGTAATTACTAAAGGATACTCTTTTAATGGAACATTATAAGCATAACCGTGATTAAATTCTGGCACTTCAAGTTCAAAAACTTCGCCTGTAAATGTATCAATAAGAATTGGATTATCAAGTTTTTTAAGAATGTTGATAGTAGTCATATTAGGGTCTTCAAGTGGCTTTTTCAAGTTTGAAGGGTAGTAATAAGCGAAAACCGGAATTTCGTTTTTATCAAAACTCATTTTTTGACAAGCCATTGAATCAGCAGGATTTTCGCTCCATACATAAGCGATGATAAAATCATCTGATGGTTTAATGTCACCACTTAAAAGAGTTGATAAATATGTTATAGTTTCATAAGATTTTTTAGGTGTATATGTAAGACCGTTTACAATTCCGTGACCAGCAGGTTTTTTGATAACCTGGGTTGCTTTTTCATATGGTTTTTCCCACATATCTGCCATTTGGAAGAAAGAACTCATTTTAGCGCCGAGTGATACATCAATAAAGTATCTACGCAATTGATAAACTGCCTGAGGACGTTCATCATCGCAACCTTCTTTAACAAGCCAATGGCCTTCATAAGCCCAAGATGGATAACCACCTTCACCTTGCCAAAGTTCAACATGTTCAAGCCCATGTTTTTTAAGCAATCTTCTAACTTCAGCTAACGCTTCGCCAATTCTGTATTCAGGAATTGTTGAATAAGTGTGATAAGCAAAAATATCAAGATACTCTTTTTTAACATTTGAGAATAAATCTTCAAAATATTGAAAATATGTTGGAGCGCAAGTGTTTACAACGAATTTTGCTTCAGGGTGAACATCGCTAATTTCTTTTGCAGTTATATTCACAAGTTTAGCAAGTTCTGCGCCATTAGGTTTTTCAGGATACCAGAAATGGTCAAGTTGTGATTCGTTCCAAATTTCAAAATAATTAACCTTGTCTTTATAACGCTTTGCAACTGCTCTTGCGAACTTTTTCCATGCCTCAACAGTTTCTTCGCCAAAGTGAATAGGAACACAGCCAACGCCGGTTGGATTAGGAAGCTCGCCCATATAAACTGGGTTGCCAAAAGAAACGCACAACCATGGCTCGATTCCACGATTATAAAGATTATCAACAACATCATCAAGCCATTTCCAATCATAAACGCCTTTTTGTTTTTCAGTTTTAGCCCAACCTGTTTGACAACGCGCATATTTAATGCCTGTTTTTGCAAGTGGCTCATAACATTCTTCTGCTTTGAATAAATCTCTGTCTAAACAACAAAAGTCAATACCAACATAAGATTTTTCAATTTCTTTTGAAGTGTAAGTTTTAAGTTTTCCGATTTTTTTCATTGCGTTACTCCTTAATTGTTTTTGTAAAACAAAGTATTTATTATATAATAACACCAATTTATTATAATAAAAATATCAAAAACAACAAAAAACTTGCACTTTTCACGCATTTTTGTTATAATGAGCAAAGAGGTGATGAAATGGAAATTAAAATATTTTCAGTAGCCGAATATCAACCGAAAATAAGAAAGAAAACAATAGCTTCTCGTGTATCGTCTACATTTCTTTATATAGAGAATGGCGAATATATTTATCAGTTTAAAAACAAACAAATAAAGGTTTGTTCTGGTGAAACTTTATTTTTGCCAAGAGGCAGTAATTATGAATATGAGGTTGTTTCTAAAAATGCGCATTGTTTCCAAGTTGAATTTAATATAAAATCTTTTGAAAATGAGTTTGAATTTAACAAGCCATTTGTAATAAACGCTCAAAACAGCGAAATAATAGAAAAGCAGTTTTCTTCTCTTTTAACGAGTTTTCGTAATTCTCAACAAGGGCTTATTAAATGCTATGCAATTATTTTAGACCTTTTAACGCTTGTTGATAATCAAAAGGAGAAATTCAAATCAAAAATTCGCCCTGCAATTGAATATATTGAGCAAAATTATACCCTTGATTTTTCAATAAGCCATCTCGCGCGCATTTGTAAAATAAGCGAATCTCAATTAAGGCGTTTGTTTCAATCGGAATTAGGCATTTCTCCGTTGAAATACAGAAATTCTTTGCGAATTAAAGAAGCATGCGCGCTTTTGAAAAGTGGTGAATTAAATGTTTCGGAAGTTTCTGAAATTTTAAAATTTGACACCCCTTATGCATTTTCAAAAGCGTTTAAAAACGAAATTGGTTGCTCACCAAAATCATATCAAATAAATAATTTTAAATAAAAAAACGAGTTCTTTTTAGAACTCGTCTTTTTGTTGATTAAAACACCGATTTTATTAACTTTTCTGCTGTGTCGGGAGAGTATTGCCAATTATCAATATGCTCGCCATCATAAAAATATTTATCACATTTTGTTTTGTTCCCTGTATCAAAAGAATCAATTATTATAAGCTTGATTTTCATTTTTTCCGGAATAATGCTTTTGATAAAAACAGAGGCATTTTGCGATGGAAAAACGTTGTCTTTTGGCTCAGCAAGCCCTGCTAAATTCGGCATAAGTTCAACAAAAACTCCGTAATCTTCAACCGAGCGTATAATTCCTGAAACTGTTTCGCCCGGCTCAAAAAGTGATGCGTTTTCTTCCCAAGAGCCAAGCAATTCTTTTTGAGATAACGTAAATCTTCCGTTTTCAATTGATTTTACAACTGCTTTTATACGATCGCCTTGTGAAAATCTATCTTTTGGGTGAGAAATGCGTGAGACTGAAATTGAATCAATCGGCAAAAGCGATGGAATGCCACAAGCAATATCGCAAAAAGCGCCAAACGGCTCTAAATGTGTTATCGCGGCATCAATAATATCGCCTGTTGATAAGCAATCAAGATACTCTTTCTTTGCTTTTTCTTGGGCGAGTTTTCGCGATAGATAACAAACTGCGTTTTCACCATATTCTATATTTGTTATAATAAAACTAACGGGTTTTCCTACTTTTGAAATTAACGCAATATCTCTAACAGAACCCTCGGCAATTCCAATAGCACCTTCTTCTCTTGGAATAATTCCTCTAATTCCGTTTAAATCCACTATCAAATTATGCGATGAATCACACATTGTTGCTTTTGCTTCAATAACTTTTTGTTCTTTAAAAGCGTTTTCAAGCGATGATAAACTTTTAATAGTTTCTTTGTTTTCTCGGGTGTCAAAAATGTAGCCCTCAGGCAAGTATTTTTTCATAAATTTAAATCCTTTCTTTAAGTGGAAAAACCACGTCTTATCCTAATTATATGATTAGTCTTTTTATTTAATGATTATCTTTTACATCAATAATTTATCACTATTAAAACGAATATTTTGTCGTTTTTTAATATTTAGTTAATAATATCTAAAAAAGTTTGATTTTTATAAAAAATATGTTATAATTAAAGTTATTATGAGAGGAGTGAAAATATGGGCGATTTAATTGTTAGTCTTGGCGCTATTTTAGTGTTTGTTTTGCGTATTGTTTTGCCTTTATTATCAATCCTTTTTATTTTTGGCGTTGTAAAAGATTTGTTTAAAAAACAAGGCAAAATAACGCTCGCAAAACTTGTTACTGCGAATGGCCTTGAATTTGATATAACTTCAGTTGAAAGTATTATCGGCAGAAGCAAACTTTGTGATGTTGTGCTTAATATTCCAAGTATCTCTCGCCGTCACGCAGTTATTACATATTCAGATGACTACGGGTTTAAAATTTCAAGTGTTTTTGGTAGTGAAATTTTTGTTAATGATACGCCTATTGATGAGTATGCTTATTTTGATTTTGGCGATGTAATTGAAATCGGTGGTTTGCAATTAAAACTTATGCCTTGCGAAATAGTTGATATTTCTTCTAATAGCAAACCAAAAAAACGTGGTGTTGCAACTGCTGTTTTGTTAACGATTATTCAATTTATAATGTTTTTAGAGATAATGATTCATTTTATGCCTGAAATTAAAATTTATATTCCGATTGCTTTTGGTGGTTTGATTTTAATTGAATGGGTTTACTTTTTGATTCATAGATTTAAAGACAATATCAACATTGAAATTTTGGGCTTTTTCTTAACAACTGTTGGCTTTTCTGTTGCCGCTTCTTATTCACCTGATAATATGCTAAAACAGATGATAACAGCGGGTGTTGGTTTATTCGCATTTATCATTTTGCAGCTTGTTTATAAAAATATGGAGCTTGTAATGAAACTGCGATATTTTGTTGCAGGCGTTGCCGTTTTGCTTTTGGCTTATAACATCTTTTTTGGTGTTTATATAAACGGCGCAAGAAACTGGATTAAAATCGGTAGTTTTACTTTTCAACCATCAGAGGTTGTTAAATTCTTGTTTATCTTTACAACTGCCGCAACCTTGCAGAATTTACTTTCAAAAAGAAACCTGATTTTGTTTTTGGGATTTTCAAGCGTTTGTATGGGCGCTTTAGTTTTAATGCGAGACTTTGGTACTTGCGCAATATTTTTTGTAACTGCTTTAATTATTCTTTATATGCGTTCAGGAAATGTTAAAATCATTGGCTTGATAACAGGTGTTGTTGGCGCATGCGCTGTGCTAGTTGCAAAATTCGTGCCTTATGTTACACGCAGATTTGCAACTTATCGTCACGCTTGGGAATTTGCCGCTGACAAGGGTTATCAACAAACAAGAACAATGATTGCCATTGCTTCTGGCGCTCTTTTAGGTGTTGGTGGCGCTAATGGTAAACTTAAATATATTGCCGCTGCAGATACCGATTTAGTTTTTGGTATGTTAGTAGAAGAATGGGGAATGATTTTTGCGTTTTGCGCAATTGCTTGTTTTGTTATTTTTGCAATTTATTCGTTAACAAGCATTTCTTATACAAATTCGGCTTATTTTGCTATCGCCGCAGTTTCGGCAGCGGGCTTGTGGATTTTTCAAATTTCACTTAACATTTTCGGCTCAACAGACCTTTTGCCACTTACAGGTGTAACCTTGCCGTTTATCTCAAATGGTGGCTCAAGTATGATTTCCTCTTGGTTGCTTTTGTCGTTTATAAAAGCGATTGGTAAAAACACATTAAAAGAGCCGGCAGTTATGTACGAAGGAGATGAAACGTTATGAAGCAAATGAAACTTCGTGCTATAATTATGATTATTATTTCTGCTGCCTTTATTGGTGGCTTGGCTATTTTGTGTATGTTTTATGTGGTAGATGGCAACTCTTGGGCGCTTTACCCTGCAAACTCGCATATTTATAATAATGGTAATATTGTACAAGCCGGTACTATAACTGATAGAAACGATGTTATACTTGCCGAAACAAAAAACGGCGTAAGGCAGTTTAATTCTGATTATGCTATTAGAAAAGCAACCCTTCATGTTGTTGGTGATTTGGGTGGATATATAAAAACAGGGCTTCATTCTTCTTATATTGATAAGTTAACGGGCTATAACAAAATAAATGGCGTTTATAGTTATTCAAAAGAAGGTAATGATATTGAAATAACGCTTGATTCGCGCGTTTGCACAACTGCGTTAGAAGCGCTCGGTAATCGTTCAGGTACTGTTGGCGTTTATAATTATAAAACAGGCGAGGTTATTTGTATGGTATCAACCCCTACTTATGACCCTAATGATGAAGAAGATACAAAAAAAGCAAAAAACGGTGAATATAAAGGCGTTTATTTAAACAGATTTTTGTCAAGCACATTTACCCCTGGCTCTACTTTTAAAATTATAACTGCTTCGGCGGCTATTGAAACTCTTCCTGATGCTTATACAAGAGAATACACATGTCAAAAAGGCGTTATGATAAATGGTGAATGGATTTCTTGCCTTGGTAATCACGGAACTTTAACGTTAAAAGATGCTTTGGCAAAATCCTGTAATGCGTATTTTTCTCAACTTTCGGCAGATTTAGGCGAAGAAGTTTTAACAAAATATGCTGAAAAAGCGGGCTTTAATAAAAACTTTTCAATTGATGGTATAGATGCTAAAACATCATATTTCAATGTTAAAGGTGGCAGAGATATTGACCTTGCTTGGGCAGGAATGGGGCAATATACCGATATGATGAATCCTTTGCAATATCTTACTCTTATGGGTGCGATTGCAAATGATGGTGTTGCGCAAAAGCCGTATATAATTGAATCTATTAAAACAAAAAGTGGCATTCCGCTTAAGTTTTCGCAAGGCGGTATGGGAAATAGAATGATGAGAAAAAATACTGCTAATCAAATGGTAGAGTTAATGCGAAACAATGTTAAAACAACTTATGGTGATTGGAATTTTAGCGGTCTTGAAGTTTGTGCGAAATCAGGTACTGCTGAAGTTAAAGACCAAAAGCCACACGCAGTTTTTGTTGGTTTTAATAATCAAGAAGAATTGCCACTTAGCTTTGTTGTTTTAGTTGAAAATGGTGGCTCGGGCGCGTCAGTTGCAGGGCCTGTTGCAAATAGAGTTTTACAAAAATGTAAAGAGGTGTTAAATTAAATGGAACAAGCAAAAATTGATAGAATTAATTTTTTAGCAAGAAAATCAAAAATTGAACCTTTAAGCGAAGAAGAATTAAAAGAACAAAAGAAACTTCGCGAAGAATATGTTGCTTTAGTTAAAAGAAACTTAACTGCTCAACTTGATAATACTTATATTGTTATGCCTGATGGTAGCAAAAGAAAAGTGCAGAAAAAAGATAAAAAATGATATTTTTATTGACAAAAACTTCATTTATGATACAATTAAAAAAACAATGATTTTTGGAGGAAATTATGGCAAAGTTTGGACATTTTAAAGATGGTAATAGCTATGTTATTACTGATAAACAACCTGCAAGACCACTTCTTAACTACATTTGGAACCCAAGGGTTTTAGCAGGTGTAAACCATTTAGGTGGCGGTATTGGTGCGTATGGTGTGCGTGCGCTTTCTTATATTGACCCAACAGGAAAAGGAAGATGCTCTGTTATTCGTGATGGTAACAGATATTTCTATGTTAAAGATAAAAAGAACGGTAAGGTTTTCAATCCTGGTTGGTATCCAACTAAAACCGATGTAGAAGATTATTCTTGTACTCACGGTCTTGGTTATTCTAATATCACATCAACTTGTGATGGAGTTTGCGCAAGTGCTAAAATCTTTGTTAATGAAGAAGACCCTTGCGAAATTTGGACAGTAACTGTGCAGAATAAATCAGATGAAGAAAAAGAGATTTCTGTTTATTCTTTTGCAGAATTCCAACTTGAAGGTTATCAAAGATATTCTGATTATAACTCTTATGTTCACGGCGAGTTTGATGAAGAAACTAATTCAATCGTTTGCTTTAATCTCGCTATGGAGCGTCCACACGAATGGTTCAATGGCTTTATGTCATCAGATTTAAAACCTGTTGCTTTTGAT
>JAZRPX010000191.1:0-10183 GCA_045649445.1 Acutalibacteraceae bacterium
GTTAATTTGTAATCGTAGGGGCGGGGTTCTACTCCGCCCGTTTTTTCGGGAGGAACAAAGCCCCTCCACCATCAAGTGTATGTTAAATTGGATTGCAAAACCTTTCAAGAATTGTTTGCATTTTTCATCAAATTATGATAAAATACAAAAAAGGAGTGATTTAATGAGTTTTTCAACGGGTTTTTACACAGATAAATGCAATATTTATTATGAATGCAACATAGAAGATGATAAAGCCGATAATAATGATTTTTCAAAGCCAAGTATTGATTTTTTAAAAGCAGACCCTTATGGATTTAAAACATCTTTTTTTGGATTTTATTATATTTATTCAGGCGAACTCACCGTTTATCATTGCGGTGAAACCGTAAAATTGCCGGAAAAAACTTTACTTGTTTGTTCACCCGATTATCCGTTTAATCATATTAAATGCAAACCAAACACAGAGTTTGTTTCTATTCAACTCCATGCTTCTTTAATTAACACTTTTGAAAAATCAGAAGGTTTATCTAAAATTTTTTATGCAGATAGCATAAAAAAAAGAGTTTACACAAAAGAAATGCATCAAGACAATATAATTGTTCCTTTGATGAACTCATTAAAAGCTTCAATTTTGCAACATTACAACGAGCCGTTTGTTTATTCAAGGATTTTAACGGTTATTACGGAAATAAATATCATTTATAATAGAATTTTCGGCGAAGATGAAAAACAAATTCCTAATATTGCTGTTAGAGTAATGGATTATATTGAAAGACATTATACCGAAGATTTAAGCATAGATTCTATTTGTCAAACATTTAAAATTTCGCCTTCAAGTGTTCATAGAATTTGCAAAAGAGCATTTGATAAATCATTTAAAGAACATATTGCCGAATTGCGACTTCGTGAAGCGAGAGCGCTAATAGTTAAAAGAGATTATTTGCCTTCAAGCGTTGCTAAACTTGTTGGGTATAAAAGCTATTCTTCGTTTTTTAGAGCTTACAAAAAAGCTTTTGGAGTTTCACCTTTTGATGATGTTAAAAACAAACAAAGATGGCCATTATCATAAAAAAGCAGACACTTTTTACAGTGTCTGCTTTTAGTTTAGTTTTTAATTTCAAGTTTTTCAATAACATATTTAGGGTCTGCGCCAACAACCATTTTAAAGCTTCCACTTTCTAATTTTACCGGTTGTTTTAATTGAACAGATTTTCCATTTGTTCCACACATTGACATTTCATCAATCTTTTTATCATCAAATGTTACAGAACACCAATATTGCGCTAATTCATCTGCATTAATATGCAAATCATAAACAAAAACATAATCACCCGGTTCATTGATAATAACTGAATATTCTTTACCGTTTTCTATATTTTCAAATTTATACAAAGTTGACATTTGGCTATCATCAGTTGAAGCATATTGAGGTTTAACGCAACCACCTAAAACATAATTTTCAAAACAAGGAGATTTCAAGATATAATTAAGAAGATTTATACAACATCTTTGTAAATCACTTCTTGATATATAACCTTCTTTCATACCTTCTTTGATATTATCAGGTTGGGTTTCTGCACACTTGCAAACCATAAACACATCGTTTTGCGCTCTTACCATCTGCTTTGTATTGGTGTTATAAGCTTCGCCACCTTTACAGTTCATTTTCGCCCACCAATCTGTCATAACAAAGCCGGTGTATTTCCATTCATCACGAAGAATAGTTGTATTAAGGTCATAGTTACCCGCTGACCAATAACCATTAACAGGGTTATAAGCAGTCATAATTGCGGTTGCACCACCTTGTTTAACAGCGATTTCAAAGCCTTTTAAATAAATCTCTCTTAAAGCTCTTTGAGATACAACGCTGTCAGCAGATGCACGACCGATTTCTTGGCTATTACAAGCGAAATGCTTAATTGTTGCAGTTGGACCCGATTGAGCAATACCACGACAAATTGCTGCTGCCATATTACCTGTAAGAACAGGGTCTTCAGAGAAATATTCAAAGTTTCTACCATTAAGAGGATGACGATGAATATTCATACCAGGACCTAAAAGCGCATCAATTTTATTAGCGCGAAGTTCAAGGCCTTCAAAAATGTGAACATCTTCAACTAATTCATCATTAAATGTACAAGCAAGACATGTGCCTATTGGCATTGCGGTAGCTTTATTACCTGAATCAAGACGAATGCCAGAAGGACCATCTGTTACACATGCAACAGGAATACCAAAATCAAGCAAACTATCTGTTACACCACCGAATGCACCACCTGTACCAGCAGTAACTTTATGAGAGTTCATACCCTCGCCTTTTACCATACAAATCATATCATCATCTGATAATTGAGCAACAAACTCATTCATTGTGCAATTACCATTTGCAACATCTAAAAGTTTAAAACCTTTATCTCCTGTATATGAGATTTCAGCCATTCTGCTTTTAACAATTCTTTCTTCAAGGTCATTTTCAGCAGTTGGTACTTTTTCTTTTGAAACTACTAATTTGCCATCTTTCAAAACAGGTTTTATTCTATCAAACTCTTTTTCAGGAGCAAGTGCTTCTTGAGGTTTAAAAGTTAAAACAAAATTTTCAACAGCAACATATGTTTCTATTTTTTCAAGATTGCGAATGCTATTACCAATTAAAATATCATAATCGCCCAACTCTAAAAGCCATGCGTTTTTATGGCCTGTTACACCTGAATCATCAAATGAAGCCATTTGTTCAATATTAAATGTTAAAGTAATTTTTTCAGACTCGCCTGGGTTTAAAAGTTTTGTTTTCTTATAAGTTAAAAGTTCATATTTTGGTTTGCCGAGCTTACCTTGTGGCGCAGAATAATAGCATTGAACAACTTCTTTACCAGGCATATCACCTGTATTAGTAACGGTTGCAGTAACAGTATAAACTGAATGCATTAATTTTGCGCTTTCAAACTTAATATCAAAATTTGTATAAGAAAGACCAAAACCAAACGGATATGCTACTTTTTCAGGACAGAATGTTTCAAAATATCTATAACCTACATAGATATCTTCAACATATTTATTCTCTTCTCTATCACCAAAATTATCATTTGATGGATAATCATTAATATCTTTAGCAATTGTATCAGAAAGCTTGCCAGAAGGGCTAACTTTACCTGTTACTAAATCTACTACTGCGTTACCACCTTCCATTCCGCCATGCCATACATACATAACAGACTCAACGCCGAATTCTTCTACAAATGACATATCAATAATATTACCAACATTTAAAACAACGCATACTTTATCAAAAGCATCGCAAACATTTTTAAGCATTTGGCGTTCTTCATCATTAAGTTGATAAGAGCCGGCACCGTTAAAGTTATCTCTATCTTCACCGGCTGTTCTACCAATTACTACAAGCGCTTTTTCTGAAGTTTTAGCACAATCTGTTGCAAGTGCTTCAGAAATTGGCATTTCTTTTTGACACCATGGCTCATTAGCCCAACCTTGACCAACATCAAACGGATTATCTTTTAACCACTCTTTATATGTATCAACAAGTTTTGTGTTCACTTCAACATCACCACAACTAACAAGCGGATCAATAATATTAGTAACATACAAAACGTTAACAAGGCCACCTGAACCGGTGCCTGATTTATTGTAATCAAACTGTGTTCTACCAAAAACAGAGATTTTTTCACCTTTTTTAAATGGCAAAACCTCTCTTTCATTTTTCAAAAGCACAGCGCCCTCTGCAGCAGCAACTCGACATACAGATGGAAACTCTTTTATTGGCTCTTCTTTTAATTCAAAAAGATTATAGCCCTTTACAGTTTTTGTTGTATCTATTTTCATTTCTTTTACCTCCAGTCGAAGCGTTTTTAGCGTTTCGACAAACTACAATCATTATATTAAAGCGCCCACATAAAGTCAACACATTTTTATGATTTTTTCTATATCTTCAGGCACAGGCGAAAAAAACTCTAAAACCTCATTGTTTAACGGATTTTTTAAAGTAATTTTACAAGAATGAAGGGCAGGACGAGATAGGTCTTTTTGCTCTACGCCATACAAAAAATCACCATATAGAGCATGGCCTATATGAGCCATATGAACTCTTATTTGATGTGTTCGCCCCGTTTCAAGTTTTAACAAAACAAGCGTTTTGTTTTCAAAGGTTTTTTCTACTTTATAATGGGTTACCGCTCTTGCACCACGCTCGTCGACTTTTCGTTTTATAATGCTATCATATTCTCTAAAAATCGGCGCGTCGATAGTACCGCTTTTTTCAAGTTTTCCACAGACAACAGCCAAATACTCACGAGAAAATTCACCCGTATGCATAGCATTTTTTAAAAGTTCATGAATATGCGGATTTTTTGCAATTACCATAAGTCCTGATGTGCCTTTATCAAGACGGTTTACAGGGCGAAAAACAAAATTTTTACCTTGTTTTTCATAATAATTCATAACTGCTCCCGCAACAGTTTTTTCATAATTGTTAAGCGATGGATGAGTTGGAATACCACCTTGTTTATCGATGATAAGCAGGTTTTCATCTTCAAAAACTATATCAAGAGGTATGTTACAAAGAGGTATATTCTCGCTTTTTTCATCATCGGTTTCAATGATAACCTCTACCCTATCATTTTCACTCAATTTTTCAGTTACAAAAGTTAGTTTTCCATTTACAGTTATTCCATTTTCTATTCTCTTTGCTTTTTTAATAAGCGCAGAAGAAAGGTTGATATAAAACTTCAAAAAATCATTTAAGGTTTTACCATCAAATTCTTTTGTAACTACTGATTTTAATACGCTTTTCATTTATCTAAAAGTTTAATTAAATTTGGCAATTCTTGTTCAAATCTAACGCCAAAACGCACATCTGTTCCTGCTTGTTTAGTGCGTTTTATTGAATTAACAACAACATTCATTGCAATTTCTGTTGCGCATTTCAATGATTTATCGTTCATTAAAGCGCCTAGTAATGTTGAACCAAAAACATCACCTGTTCCATGATAAAACCCTTCAATTTCACGAGATAACGTATATTCAATTTTACCTGTTTCGTTATCAAAACAAGCGCAACCTAAATTTTGCTCATCAAAATGAACACCCGTTAACACGATTTTTTTATCACAAACAGTTTTTAACTTTTCAATCAAGTTTTCAATATATTCTTTTGAATGCGAGCCACTTTTATATTCGGTATCTGTTAAAAAACACGCCTCTGTTATATTCGGTATTATAATATCTGCTAATCCACAAAGTTTTTTAATCTCTTGTGGAAATGATTTATCAAAATTAGCATAAAGTTTACCTGCATCTGCCATAACAGGGTCAACAAGCAACAATGTGTTATCTGATTTTAATTTTTTAACTGCATTTAAAACAATTTCAACTTGTTTTATAGAGCCAAGATAACCTGTATAAACACTATCAAATTTCAAATCAAGACTTGCCCAATGAGATGCAATAGGCAAGATTTCATCTGTTAAATCAAGATATGTAAAATCATCAAAACCACCGGTATGCGTTGATAAAACGGCAGTTGGAATTACTGCGCATTCAACACCTGCTGCTGATAAAATTGGCAATGCAACTGTTAACGAGCATTTACCAAGACCTGAAATATCATTAATCGCAGCTACTCTTTTTAATTCATTCATAATCTCACCTACTCAAGAGTAATTGTGAAAGGGCCTTCATTAACAAGACTTACTTTCATCTTTGCGCCGAAAATACCTTTTTCAACTTTCAAGCCATATGATTTACATTGCTCACAAAAATAATCATACATTTCACTTGCTTCGTCAGGCGCCATTGCATCAAAAAATGATGGACGATTGCCATGAGAACAATCAGCGCATAAAGTAAATTGAGAAATAATTAAGAGATCACCACCGACATCTGAAAGTGATTTATTAATTTTCTCATTTTCATCTTCAAAAATTCTTAAATTGCAAACTTTTTTTGCCAATCTGTCAGCATCTTGTTTTGTATCACCTTTTGCTGCACCAAAAAGCACTAAAAAACCTGTCTTTATTTCACCGACAGTTTTATTATCAACTTCAACTTTTGCGCTTGAAACCCTTTGCAAAACAATTTTCATAAAGCACCTCTAAACATTATTGCATAATTATAATTATTATATCATTAAATATATTTTTTTGCAACAAAAAAAGGAACGATTTTTCATCGTTCCTTTTAATTTATTTTTAATAATTACTGTAAAAACTCAATGGGTCAACTCGGTTGCCATTATAACGAATTTCAAAATGTAAATGCGGACCTGTTGAACGACCTGTTGAACCAACTGCGCCAATTTGTTGACCTTTTGAAACAGTTTGACCAACGCCTACATAAATTGAAGCACAATGAGCATAAAGTGAAATAATGCTATTTCCATTATATCTACCATGGTCAACCATAATACAGTTACCATAACTACCATTGTATGATGCTAAAATTACTTTACCCGCAGCAATTGAATAGATTGGCTTACCATAAGCGCCTGAACCAGTTATATCAATACCACCATGAAGTTTTGAATAACCTAATGTTGGGTGAATTCTATAGCCATAACCTGAAGAGATGTAATAAGAACCACCATAAGGCCAAGCAAAGCCATAAGAACCACCATCAATAGTAACATTGATGCCTGAATTATTATTTTGAGCCGCTTGTTGAGCTAATCTATCAAACTCTTTTTGGAGCTTATCTTTCTCTGCTTCAATTTCAGCAGATTCTGCCTCAAGCTCATCTTCAGTTGACTTGATTTCATCATAAGCGCCTTTTGCTTCGCTATATTTAGCATCAAGTTCATTTTGTTCAGATACTAATTCTTGCCTTAAAACATCTACTTCTGCTTTTTTAGCTTGAATTTGTTTTTTCTCTTTACTAATTACTTTAATTTCACTTTCAAGTGTTGTCATAAGTTCTTTTGTATCAGTTGTGATACATCTTACAATATCTGACTTGATAAGAAAATCACTATAATCTTCTGCTGATAAGAGAACTAAAATATCAGTTGATGCACCTGCAATACAAATTGCGCGAAGTCTTTTCTTCAAAAGCTCCTTTGCATCAGAAATTTCACTTTCTTTTTTATTGATACTATCTTGTTTTTCTTTAATTTCGTTCTCTAAAGTGTTAACTCTTTGTGTGATAGCATCAACCTTGCTTTCGATAACATCTACTTGCTCTTGAAGTTTATCTGCTTTTTCTTTTGCGGCGTCTTTATCTCCTTGCAAAGCATCAATTTTATTTTGAATTTGTTGTTGTTTATACTCAAAATCTTGAATTTGCTGTTGCAATTCAGATGAAGACAACGCTCTTACATCAACAGAATTTTCTGGAACAAAAGCAAAAAGCGACATTACAACTAATACTGCACACAATGAATAAGAAACAATTTTCTTTAAAATCTTATTATTAAACAAGCGCATTTTGCTCACTTCCTTCTTTTCTTAAATACTTGCTAATAGAAATAAAACTACCAATACTACCAGCTAAAATTCCGATCAAACAGAAGCCACCAAACAAATACCACACAACATCAGAATAAGGAATCAAATTGATAAATCCAATTTCTTTTACCTTATCAATTGTTGAATTATATACCAAATACAAAATACCTGTTGTTGCAATTGCTGACAAAAGACCGAATGTTATACCCTCAACTATAAAAGGTAATCGAATAAAACTATTTGTAGCGCCAACCGCTTTCATAATTGATATTTCTAGGCGTCTTGAAGCCATTGTAATTCTAATTGTATTAGCAATGATAACAAGGGCTGTTATAAGCAAAAGACCGATAATCCAAAAACTTGCTGTGTTAATAACCTTTTGGATACCTATTAACTTTTCAGTAAGGCCTTTAGAAAAGTTAACATGCTGAACGCCTTCAATCTGACTTAACTTTTCAATAGTTTTTTCGTGAACCGACTGATCTTTAAAAGTTATTTCAATTCTTGTTGGTAAAAAATCATTGTTTTCAAAAAAATCATCGTAAATATTACCCATTGATTCTCTAAAATATTCAGCTGCTTCATCACGAGTAACAATTTTTGTTGATTTTATATTTTTAATTTTTTTGATATCTTGCTCAATTAACAATGTTTCTTCTTCTGTAACAGGGTCTTTTTCCCTATCTTTTAATGAAACAGTTACAATATTATTATCCATTAATGTGCCAAAAGCACTTTCAATATTAAACGAAAGCAACACCGCAACGCCAATAAGCAACATACAAGAAACAAGTACGCAAACTGACGCCAATGTCATAAGGCGATGAAGCCAAATATTTTTAAAACCCTCAACGGTGAGGTATCTAACACTTCTTAACTTCATTCTACTACTCCTTCGGCATTATCAGCAACAATTCTTCCTTTTTCGAGCATTATAACTCTTCTACCAAAATCACGAACTAACTGATGCTCATGAGTTACCATTACAATAGTAGTACCTCTGCGGTTAATTTCAGTTAAAAGCTCAACTATTTCATAAGACATTTCAGGGTCAACATTACCTGTTGGTTCATCTGCGATAATAATCTGTGGATTATTAACAAGCGCACGGGCTAAACCTACACGTTGTTGCTCACCACCTGAAAGCTCATTAGGATAACATCTTGCTTTATTACCAAGACCTACCTGAGCAAGTGCTGCAGAAACTCTACGGCGAATATCTTTAGTTGAAGCGCCAACTACACGAAGAGAAAAAGCAACATTTCCAAAAACAGTCATATTTGGAATAAGGCGGAAATCTTGGAAAACAATACCTAATGTTCTTCTAAAATAAGGTACTTCACGACGTTTGATTTTACTCATTTTATAGCCGTTTACAATAACTTCACCTGTATTTAATTTTTCTTCATGCATCATAAGTTTGATAAATGTTGATTTACCAGCACCAGAAGCGCCAACAACAAATACAAACTCACCTTTATTGATTTTTATATTAACATCGTTTAAAGCGTGTGTACCATTTGCATAGTTTTTTGAAACACCTTTAAACTCAATCAAAGCTTGATTGCTTTTGATTTCATTTTTATCTTTTTTGATAATAATCACTCCTAAAAAATGTGAGACGAAAAAGGGGGCTAGAACATTATAGGGCTTGAGCTAAGATATTTCTTAACCATAAGCGCAATCTTGAATACGATTGCATGTTCAAACTCGCGAAGGTCAAGACCTGTAATCTTTTTGATTTTTTCAAGTCTATAAACGAGTGTATTTCTATGAACGAAAAGTTTTCTTGATGTTTCAGAAACATTAAGATTATTTTCAAAGAATTTTTGAATTGTAAATAAAGTTTCCTGGTCAAGACTTTCGATTGAGCCAGATTTGAATACTTCTTTTAAGAATGTATCACAAAGAGTTGTTGGCAATTGATAAATAATTCTTGCAATACCAAGATTTTCATAGCAAACAATTGTTTTTTCTGTATCAAAAACTTTACCAACTTCAAGAGCAATTTGCGCCTCTTTAAATGAAGAAGCAAGTTCTTTAATACCATCAACAATTGTACCAATACCAATTACGCAATGAGTATAAAACTCACCTGATAAAGTATCAATAATTGAACGAGCAAGTTTTTCAAGGTCGCTTCGTTCAATGTTCTTTTTAGTTTCTTTAACAATAGCGATTTCTGTTTCACTAATGTTAATAATAAAATCTTTCTTTTTATCTGGGAAAAGGTTAGAAATGATATCAAAAACAGAAACATCATTCTTTGTCATAATTCTAACGAGCAACACAACATGAGAAACTTCTGCATTAAAATGAAGCTCTCTTGCCTTTATGTAAATATCACCAGGCATAATATTTTCGAGAATAATATTTTTAACGAAATTAGAACGATCAAAATTTTCATCGAAATATTGTTTAACATTTGCCATTGAAACAGCTACTAAGTTAACAAACGAAGCAGTTACAGCATCAGTTCCTTGTACAAACACCGAATAATTAGTTTGATCGTCAACGCCGAAATTTTTGAAAGAAAAATCTCCTCTTACAAAAACATCTTCATTAGCACTATCAACCGTTGTGATGCCTAATGGCTCTCCTATTAAACTTGGCTCATTACAAGCGCAAACTGTATATGTATCATCAACAATACCAACAGTTCTTCCGATTGCTTCGCTCATTTGGGTTACGACATTTTGAAATAATCTGTTTGACATAACTCTTTTCTCCTTGCCACTTTTTGTAAATTA
>JAZRPX010000192.1:0-4615 GCA_045649445.1 Acutalibacteraceae bacterium
GGTGTTTTATCAAAAGTCGAATAGTTGCAGTAGCATTTATAAATATTCAATGAAGAATGACAATGACTTCTTGGCTGTTCCTGATATATCTGGTTTCGGCAAAATGTATCAAGAATTTATGGTTTATTATAAAAAGGTTTACACTATCCAGTGGAATAGCATTTGTAGTTACAGTTTTGATGGAAGCAATCAAAAGTTGTTTTTAGAAGCAGATGCCGAGAAGATGTCGATTGATGGGCAGTATATGTTTTTTATTGAAGATGGCATTTTAAAATCAGTTATGATGAAAGATAAGCAGATTTTAAAAACTGATTTGATGAAAGCAAAAACCTATGCAGTTTATGGCAACACTTGTGTTTATTCAGATGGCAAAAAAACTTATTTTGCTGATATAAATAAGTTTTTAAGTGAAGATGGTTATAGCCCAAAAGTGTTAGCAGACAAAGGAACAAAATCAATTTCAATTGATGATGAAAACTTCTATTTCTTTGTTGATGGAGTGCTTAAAAGTGTTTCTCATGAAGGAAAAAATCTTAAAAATGTAAATTAATTTTAATTTTTTTTAAAAAATTGAGACATTTTGAGCGTTTAAACAGTTGTATAAGATAGAGAGATACAAAAAACAACGGAAAGGCAAAAGAATGTTAGTGTTTTACCTAAATACAATAGATGCCGATGTTTATAAAAATCGGTTTGAAGAAATCTATTGTATATATAAAAAATCAATGCTTAATTTAGCATATGGCTTTTTAAATGATAGTTTTGAAGCAGAAGATGTGGTGCATACTGCTTTTTTAAACATTGCAAAGAATATGAGCAAAGTTAATTCGCTTTCTCATAATGATGCAAAAAATTATTGCTTTAAAGCCGTAAAAAATGCTGCTATTGATGCAATAAAAAGCAAACAAAAGGTTAAGCAAATTGAGTTTGATGAAAATTTGAGCAATTCTGATGATTTGTTAAATGAAATTTGCTCAAAGCTAGAAGTTGAAACAATTGTAAAAGCAATAACTGCGCTTGATGATATATATAAAGATGTTATAACAATGTATTTTTTATATGATATGAGTGTTGAAGAAATAGGTGAACTTTTTGGAAGAAACAGTTCAACTATTAGAACGCAATTATCTCGTGGCAAAGCAAAATTATGTGAATTATTAAAGAAGGAGGGTGTCAGAAAATGAAAAAGTTAAGTGAAGAAACTTTGAAACAAGCATTAGAAATGGTTGCTAATAAAGAAGTTGAAGAAATAGAAAAGCAGTTTTCTGGCAAACCTGCTTTTGAAACATCACAAGAATTTGAAGAAAAAATGCAAAAACTTATAAAACGCGCTTCAAAACCATATTATAAGTTTACATCTAAAGGATTTAAAAGAACATTTGTAATAATTGCGGCAGTTTTGGTTCTTATGTTGTCTGCTTTTTCTGCAAGCGCGGTAAGAGATTCTGCGAGCGATTTTTTTGGAAGAGTATTTTTAGGCAATAAAACATCTCAAAAAGATAAAAATAAAAACAAGAATGAAATTAAGGTAAAACCTACTTTAAAACCGATTTCAACAGAAAAATCAACCCAAGCTAAAGAAACTATAAAAATAATATATGAATTAGGTTATGTTCCTGATGGATTTGAACTTTATTCTTATGGCAATACAGGTTATGAATCTAAAACCGAGTATGTAAGAGATGAAGATAAAATAATATTCACTCAATTTTCAAAAGGAAGTTATGTTAAAACCGTTGATGATGAAACTGTGTTTAAAGAAACAGAATATATCGGTGAGCAGAAATATAGAGTTTACACTTGCACATATTCGCCTGAAATAACTGTTGTTTGGAATAATGGAGAGTATGTTTTCTCAATGTATTCTACATTGCCAAAAGATGAAGTAATGACTTTGTGTGAAAACATAAAGATTAAACCTCAAAGCAATTTTAAAGATGTTGTTGAAACGGTTTATAAATTAGATAAAACCCCTGAAGAGTTTAATTTGGTAGATTATTTTATTGATGAAGATAAAGTTATATATACATATTCTTCAGGTGATAAAACCTTTGTATTTACACAGAATGTTAAATATTCTTATAATAGCCCTCAAGATGGCTTGGCGCAAAAATCGGTAGAAATTTATGATAATAAGCAATATACTATATACACTTGGGATAACGGTGAAAGTAATATCTCTTGGGATAATACCGAATATATTTTTGATATTAAAAGTGCTTTTTCAAAAGAAGAAGTTATTGCGTTAAGCCAGTCTGTCAGCGTTTTAGGCGAAAGAAAATACACTGAAAAAATAGAAAATGTTTATAAATTAGATGATTTGCCAAGCGCATTTAAACTAATAAGCTTTGAAAAAGGAAAAACCGAAGTAATAACTAAATATTCGTCAACAAATGGCTTTATAAAATTAAAACAATATCCAAATCAATCATATTCTTTTGGAGCAGATATTGAAAATGCCAAAAAGTCTTTAAAAGTTATTGATGACATAAAATATATAATTTATAGAATTGATAGTTCAAATGATACAGTAGTAGTTTGGGAAGATAATGGCTATGTATTTTCTTTGCGTAGCAGTTTATCAGAAGACAAGATAATAAACATTAGCAAAACTGTTAAATTGGGCGAGCCGAAAAAAGAATCCCCTGAAAAAACAACCGATAAAAATAATAACAATAACAAAAAACCTACAACAACTCGTCCAAAAACGATTGATAAAATTTATGAGTTAGGTTTTGTTCCAGATGGTTATAGTTTGGTTGATTATGCGTCTGAAACAAGTAATGTTTCTTATGTTTATTATCAAAATGATGATATTTTGATGTTTTCTCAAAATTTAGAATCGGTTTATAGCAGTAGTATTGATAAACAATCTGCAACCAAAACAGTAGAAACACACAATTATAAGGAATATACTATTTATACTTGGAAAACAGGCGAAATTAATATCATTTGGAATGATGGCGAATTTATCTTTGATTTGTATGGCAAATTAGACAAACAACAGGCAATTGATATGTGCAATTCGATAAAAATCAAAGAAAAGTAAAAGTTTTTTAAAAAAGTTGAGACAAATTTGAGTTAAAAACAGTTGTATAAGATAGAAGTGGTTAAAAAAGCGCTTCTTCTTAAACAGCTGTTTTTTTATTTTAAATACGTTTCGTAGGGCGTTTTGATTTTGAACCCCAAGATTGTTTGTATCTCGCAAGGCATAACATTCTTCTTTAACAAGCGCCCTACGAATGTAAAAAAACAAAACTATATTTATATCTGAAAGGAGATATTATTATGAAGAAAATTTTAAGTATTGTTTTGTGTATGGTTATGTTAGTTGCAACGCTCGGAGCAATCCCTGCAAGCGCAGAGATTAGGTTTGTTGATCACAATTCGTTTTATGAAGAGGAAAACGATGATTATTTATACAAAGTTATAGATGGTGTTTATTATAAATTTTATATTGATGATTGTGATAATGAGATTTATGATGCATATGTTATAGCTATTTTGCCACCGGAAGGAACAAAGAAAGTTGAAATCCTTGATGAAGTTTATTGTTATGGAAATATGGTAGAAATCGATGAAATCAGATTTCAAAATTATAATATTTTTTCTAATTATCGCAGTTCAATCGAAGAAATTGTTATCGGCGATATTGATCGTATAACAGGAATTAACTTTATTCCAAGTTTAAAAAAGGTTGTTCTTGGAGAAGGAGTTAAAACTATTGAAAACTGTTTCTATGGTTGCAAAAATCTTGAAACTATAGAAGGAAATCCTAATTTTATGGTTGAAGATGGCGCAATTTACAAGCAATTTGGTGATGAAAAACGCCTTGTTTCTATTCTTGATAATAAAATCAAATCATTTAATATAAAAGAAGGAGTAACTTCTTTTGATTCTCCGTTTGGTACATATGGAAATATTAGTGTTAAATCTTTGAATGTTAACGGAAATCTTGATGTTTTAATGCCTGGAAAAATAAAAAAGTTAAATACAATTACATTTGGTGAAAATGTAACTAAAATTAAGAAAATTGATTTGAATGGCGTAAGAAATTTAAAAACACTTGATCTTTCAAATATTGATGTTAATACTTTTTATGCTAAAGGCGTTTGGCATATGAAATCTGTTTCGTTTGGTAAAATTAAAAAACTCCTTAAACATTCATTTAGAGGATGTAAAAAGATTGAAACAATAGAATTCAAAGAAAATGTTCCAAAAATCTATAAGGATGCTTTTAAAAATAAAAAAGCAGGTATCAAATTCTATGTTAACAGCAAAGAAAACGCTAAATCTTTGAAAAAACAACTTAAAAAATCAGGCGCTAAAAACCCTGAAATTTATATCGGAGAAAAACTTTATAAATAAAATAAAAAAATGCATCTCAAAAGAGATGCATTTTTTGTTTGTATAATGAAAACCACTTGAAAAGTCGCGTGGTTCAGTAGAGGATTTTGCCGATGAGCAGTTTCGCCGCAGCGATAAGGCCCCCTTGTGTAAAGGGGGCTGGATTTTTGCGAAGCAAAAAGACTGGGGGATTGTTTGTGAATTTAAATTTATATTAGTTGTATTAGTTCACAATCCCTCCGTCAAAAATCAAAGATTTTCGCCACCT
>JAZRPX010000193.1:0-3733 GCA_045649445.1 Acutalibacteraceae bacterium
ACTATAGGGGCATTTTTAAACATTATAATACTTTAAATTCAAATAGTCAAGGTATTTAACTTTAATCAAAATACACAAAATGAAGTAATGAATTTTATAACTTTATACAAAATATAGAGATTACTATTGACTTGCATACTATATTTTGATATATTATTTCTTGATAAAAATATTTTATCAAAATTAAAACAAAAGAGGTTAGAAAAATGAAATTAGTATTTGATGTTAAAGACAAGCCGAAATTCGGTCAAATGATCGTTTTCGCAATCCAACAATTGCTTGCTATCATGACTGCTACACTTGTTGTACCTGTTATCATTGGCAACAATATGAGCCCTGCTGCTGCGCTTTTTGGTGCTGGTATCGGTACATTGATTTATGTTCTTTGTACAAAAGCTAAAAGCCCAGTATTTTTAGGTTCATCTTTTGCTTTTATTGGCTCAATGCTTGCTGCGTTTGCAGGTGGCGTTTCTATGTCCCTTGGTTATTTAGGTATTATCATTGGTGCAGTGTTTGCAGGTCTCGTTTATGTAGTAATCGCAATTATTGTTAAATTTGTAGGTGTTGGTTGGATTAATAAACTTATGCCTGCAGTTGTTATTGGACCTACAGTTGCTATCATCGGTCTTTCTCTCGCTGGTAACGCTATTGGTGATTTGACAAAAGGTAGCGTAACAAATGCTGAAGGCGTTGCTATTGCTTCTCCACTTATCACAGTTCTTTGTGGTATTATTACTCTTATTATCACTATTCTTTGTTCAAGTTATGGCAAAAAATCAGCTAGACTTATTCCATTTATTTATGGTATTTTAGGTGGTTATGCTCTTGCAACTATCTTTACTTTGATTGGTAACGCAACAGGTGTTGATGCTTTAAAAGTTATTAACTTTGCTCCTATTACTGATCTTTTCGCAAATGGAATTACACTTTCAACTTTTGTTAAAGTTCCTGATTTTACTTTCTTAACTGCATTTAAAGGCATTGGCGAAGTTACAGGCACTTATATTGGTACTATTGCAGTTGCTTATGTGCCAGTTGCATTTGTTGTATTTGCTGAGCATATTGCTGACCATAAAAACATTTCTTCAATTATTGAAAAAGATCTTCTCGAAGAACCAGGTTTACACAGAACACTTTTAGGTGATGGTATTGGTTCAATGTTTGGTGCTTTCTTTGGTGGTTGTCCAAACACAACATATGGCGAATCAGTTGCTTGTGTTGCTATTACAAGAGACGCTTCTGTAGTTACAATTATTACTACTGCAATTCTTGCTATAGTTGTGTCATTTGTTTCACCATTTATCGCATTTGTTAACTCAATTCCTTCTTGTGTAATGGGTGGCGTTTGTATGGCTTTATATGGTTTTATCGCTGTATCAGGTCTTAAAATGGTTCAAAAAGTTGATCTTAATCAAAATAAAAACTTGTTTGTTGTTTCAACAATTCTCATTGCTGGTATCGGTGGTTTAACTCTTACTTTCGGTAAAATCACATTAACATCTGTTGCATGTGCTCTTATCCTTGGTATTATCGTTAATCTCATTCTCAAAGGCGCTAAAGAAGATTAATTGTATTGATTTTTCATAAAAAATGTATTATAATAGTACAAGCAGGTTTGCTTGTACTATTATTTTGAAGGAGTTTTAAAATTATGGATAACTTAACAGTTTTTAATCACCCATTAATCCAACATAAAACTACTATTCTTCGTCAAACTGAAACTTCTAATAAAGAATTTAGAGAATTAGTTGAAGAAATCACAATGTTTATGTGTTATGAAGCGTTTAGAGACTTGCCTTTAGAAGAAGTAGAAATAGAAACACCTATCACTAAAACTACTCAAAAAATGCTTAAAGGCAAAAAAATGGCAGTTGTACCTATTCTTCGTGCTGGTCTTGGCATGGTTAATGGTCTTCTAAATCTTGTTCCAAACGCTAAAGTTGGTCATATCGGCATGTATAGAGACGAGGAAACTTTAGAGCCACATGAATATTACTGTAAGTTACCACCTGATATTGATGATAGACTTATTGTTGTTGTTGACCCAATGCTTGCGACTGGTGGTTCAGCAATTGATGCTATTAGTCAAATCAAAAGTTACGGTGGAAAACAAATTAAATTTTTATGTATGATTGCTGCACCTGAAGGAATTAAAGCTTTATCTGATGCTCATCCTGATGTTCAAATTTACTGTGCAAATGTAGATGAAAAACTCAATGAAAATGGATATATCGTTCCTGGTCTTGGAGATGCTGGTGACAGAATTTTCGGTACAAAATAATTTTAAAGACACTCAATTATTATTGAGTGTCTTTTTTATTGTTTTTTTCAAATTTTGCTAATGGATATCTTATTAAAAAATGTTTTAATGCTGTATAATTAAATGGTATTATCGGCCACAAATAACCGTGTTGTTCATCAAATGTTTTTGTTGTAAACACGATTAATAATTCAATTAAAAGACCACCTAAAAAGCCGTATATTCCGAAAAATCCAGTTGTTAATATCAAAAACCATCTAAATATTTTTATTGCATTTCCAAGCTCAGGATTTGGAATACAATGATTACAAACTGCTGATGAAACGGTAAACAGAATCGTATCGGCAATCAAAAGATTCATTGAAATAGCAAAATCACCTAATATTAGACCACCAATAATACTAAATGCCGATTCCATATTCGCAGGTGTATGCAAAGATGAAAGTCTTAATATTTCTAACCAAAATTCTATGAAAATTATTTGAACAAAAATAGATATTTCCCCTGTTTGTTCGGGTACCAAAAATTTCATAAAATTCATATCGTGGGTCGGATATCTGACTAAAAGCATGAATAACGGAACTAAAAATTGAGCTATAGGAATTGCTAACATTCTTACAAATCTAGTTAGGGTTCCTGACATAGGGCTTTGATAATAGTCTTCAACATATTGTGTAAAATAAAGCAGTGTTGTTGGAACTATTAGTGCAGTTGGTGATGTGTCAACTAGTAAAACAATATGTCCTTCCATTATATGTGCAGCAACTGTTTCTGGCCTTTCTGAAACTCGAAAAAGTGGCAAAGGATTATACCATTTTTTCTTTATGAGAATTTCTTCTAGACTCTTCTCCCCCATAGTTAATGCGTGTATATCGATATCTTTTAATTTGTTTAAAACCTTATTTAACAACTTCTTGTTCACTTTGTTTTCTAAATACCCGACTGCAACATCAGTTTTAGATATACTTCCTACTTTTACTCCTTCGAAAACAAGATGCGGATCTCTGATTCGCCTTCTAATTAAAGCAGTATTAAAAATAACTGTTTCAACAAAATCATCTCTTGCACCACGGGTTGTTTTTTCTATATGCGATTCAGATGGCTCTCTTGATGGGTATTCTCTGGTATCAATTAAAACAACGGAGTCATTACCGTCAACAAAAAGCGCTAACTGACCTGATAATACATCTGTGATTATTTTATTTAAATCAGTTTCAATACTCACTTCGATATACGGAATGTTTTGCAAAAATATTTTTTTAGAATTATCAACACTTTCATCTGCAACTTTTTGTAATTCTTTCAAAACATGAACCATTATGGTATCTTTTATAAATCCATCTACAAATAAAATAAACGCTTTTTTATTATCTACAATTATTTCTCTTGTAATAATATCAAAACTTTTCTTAACTGGTAAAATTGCTTTAATTTCAGTTAAATTTTTGTTAATATCTCTAGAAATTCTCAAAT
>JAZRPX010000194.1:0-6554 GCA_045649445.1 Acutalibacteraceae bacterium
TTCATGGAAGCGCTTATTTTTGCGATTTAATGGTTAAAGCATTTGAAAAGTGTGGCGCAGAAAAATTGATTTTATTAGGTGATGTTTTATATCACGGCCCAAGAAATGATTTACCGAAAGATTATGCGCCAAAAAAGGTTATTGAAATGCTCAATCCTTTAGCCGAAAAAATAGTTGCTGTAAGAGGAAATTGCGATGCAGAGGTTGACCAAATGGTGCTAAATTTTGATGTTTTGCAGACATATAAAACAATAGATGATTTTTATTTAACTCACGGTCATCATCTTGATAAAATTGATATAAAAAACGGGGCTATTGCACTTTGTGGACATACTCACGTGCCATTGGTTGAACAAAGAGAAAATTACACATACTTAAACGTTGGCTCGATTTCTATTCCAAAAGAAAACAGTCCTCATAGTTATGTTGTTTTTGAAAATGGAATTTTTAAATTTTACAATCTTCTTACAGGTGAAATTTACAAAACTTATGAAGTATAATTTAGAAGGAAAAACCGTTGCTATTACAGGCAGTACAGGTGGTATTGGTTGTGCTTTATGCGAACAGATTTTATCAGCCGGCGCAAGTATTATTTTGATAGATAGAAATTATGAAAAATCTGTTTTGTTTTCAAAAAAGTTAAAACAAAAATTTAAAAATGCACAAATAGATTTTGTTACTTGTGATTTAGAGCACTTTGAAAATGTTAAAAATGCTACTGAATTACTTAAAAGTAAAAAAATTGACGTTTTTATTCACAATGCAGGCGCTTATAAAATTGATAGAAAAACTACTGATGCAGGGTTTGACAATATTTTTCAAATAAATTTTATTTCACCATATTACATAACACGAGAATTGTCAGTTTGTGTTGAAAGATTTGTTGTTGTCAGCTCGATTGCTCATAATTATTCGAAAATTGACGAAAATGATATTGATTTTAAAAGATATAAAGCTTGTTCAAAGGTTTATGGAAATGCTAAAAGATTTTTAACTTTTTCTCTTTTTGAATTTTTTAAAAACAATCCTGAAAAACTTGCAATTACCCACCCCGGTATTACCTTTACAAACATTACATCTCACTATCCAAAACTGATTTTTGCTATTATAAAACACCCTATGAAAATAATTTTTATGAAACCAAAAAACGCTTGTAAATCTATTTTTGAAGGTGTTTTTAAATCTACTGATTATCACACTTGGATTGGCCCTGTGTTTTTTGATATATGGGGAAAGCCAAAACACAAAAAACTCAATACTTGCAAGGTAGATGAAAGTGAAAAAATAGCAAAAATTGCCGATGAAATTTATAGCAAATTAAAAGAGCAGTGAAAACTGCTCTTTTTTTGTTATACTAAAAAAAGGCCGACTTTAAAAGTCGGCCTTTTACTTATTCTGCTGAAAATTGGTCTTTACCTACGCCACAAAGTGGGCAAACAAAATCTTCTGGTAAATCTTCAAATTTTGTTCCTGGAGCAATACCATTTGCTTCATCACCTACTGTTTCGTCATAAACCCAACCGCAAATGTCACATACATATTTCATAATATTTTCCTCCAAATTTAATTATTGTATTTTTTCAAAATCCGTTGCCGGATGTTTGCACAATGGACAGATAAAGTCATCTGGCAAATCTTCGCCTTCATACACATAACCACAGATAGTACAAACATAACCTTTTTTATCTGTTTCTGGCTTTGGCTTTACATTTTCCATATAATATGTGTATGTCATAGTTTCTTTATCTGAAATTACCCTTGACTCGGTTACGGAACAAATAAACATTCCATGAGTATCAAGATCAACATAATTTTCAACTTTTAAAGAGATAAATGAATTGATATATCTTGGCAAGAACACAAGGCCGTTATCAGAACGAAGTGGCTCGCAATTTGCGAATTTATCAACATTTCTTCCGCTGACAAACCCAAATGCTTCAAACACTTTAAACGGTGCTTCTGTTGTTAAACAATTCACATTCATTTTACCTGTTTGTTTGATAATATGATGAGAATAGTTTTCTTTATTTATTGTTACTGCAATTCTGTTTGGAACATTTGTTACTTGTGTAATTGCATTGACAATTAATCCATTATCTTTTTTACCATCATTTGATGTTACAACATATAAACCATATCCAATGTTAAATAATGCTTTAACATCATTTTTATCTACTGTTTTGCCTTGCTGTGAAATATATTCCATACAAAGTTCATCAGAGAGTGCTTCTAACTGTTGAGCGCTTTCTTCGTTTAAAGCAGATAAAATCTTAACAGTATTATTTGCAAAATCTATGTTTTTACTCTTTTCAAACATTTCTTTCATAACTTTTGCAGCGAGCGGCGCCCAACTACCGTTTTCAATGAAAGCTACTGTTCTATTTTGGAAATTACGCTCTGTTAAATGATTGATAAACTCACGCATAAATGGGAAAATTTCAGAGTTATAAGTAGTTGTTGCAAGAACAAGTTTATTATATCTAAAAGCATCTTCAACTGCTTCTGCCATATCACATCTTGCTAAATCATTAACCACAACTTTAGGGCAACCTTTTGATTTTAATTTTTCTGCAAGTTGCATAACTGCTTTTTTAGTATTACCATAAACAGAAGTATAAGCAATTACTATACCCTCTTCTTCTGCTTCATAACTTGACCATGTGTTATAAAGGTTGATATAATAACCCAAATTTTCTGTTAAAACAGGGCCATGAAGTGGACAAATTTTTTCAATATCAAGACCTGACGCTTTTTTAAGAAGCGATTGCACTTGAGCGCCATATTTACCAACAATGCCGATATAATAACGCCTTGCTTCACAAGCCCAATCTTCTTGCACATCTAATGCGCCAAATTTACCAAAGCCATCTGCTGAAAACAAAACTTTATCAAAACTATCATATGTTACAATAACTTCAGGCCAATGTACCATAGGAGCTGTTACAAATGTCAAAGTGTGTTTGCCGAGGCACAAAGTATCGCCTTCGCCAACAACAACTTGCTTATCTGCAAAATTATCACCGAAAAAGTTTTTCATCATAACAAAAGCTTTTGCTGATGAAACTATTTTAGCGCTAGGATATGCTTTCACAAAATTAACAATGTTTGCAGAATGGTCTGGCTCCATATGTTGCACAACAAGGTAGTCTGGCTTTCTCTCACCCAAAGCATTTTGAATGTTATCAAGCCATTCATGAGTGAAATTAGCGTCAACCGTGTCCATTATCGCGATTTTTTCATCTATAATAGCATAAGAGTTGTAAGCCATACCGTTTGGCACAATATACTGACCTTCAAAAAGGTCAATTTTATGGTCATTTACACCGATATATTTAATGTCATTTGTGATATTCAAATCAAACACCTCTATTACTTTTATTTTTACTAATTATAACATAAATATGATAAATTTTCAATTAAAATAATAAATTATATTCTGTTAATTAATATTACTTTCATTTTAATATGATTATAATTCTTGAATGTCAAATTGTAATATGATATAATTTATAAAAACGAAAACGAGGAGTTGTATTTATGAAAAAAATTTCTATTAGTTCAACAAAAGATTATTTTATAAAAGATAATCAACCGTTTTTTCTATTAAGTGATACTGATTGGATGGCTTTTCAGCGCTTAAGTGTATCAGAATTTGAAGAACTTGTTATAACTCGAAAACAACAAGGATTTAATGCTCTACAAATCAGTGTTTTGCCTATTCCACACGATAATACTTATGGCAAAGATGATTTGCACCCATTTGAAATTGTCAACAAAAAATATCAGTTTGATAAAATAAACCAAGCATATTTTGACCGTGCTGTGAAAATGCTTGAAATTATGAAAAAACATGATATGATTCCGTTTTTGCATTTAATATGGGCTAATTATATTCCTGATACTTGGGCGGCGCAAAGAACTCCTGATACTATAATGAGTTTAGAATGTGTTGAAAAACTAACAAATTATTTTTTAGATATTTTTGATGAATTCAACCCTATTTATTCCGTATCAGGCGATACAGGTTTTGAGTCTAATTTAGTGATAGAATACTACTTAAAAATGCTTGATATTTTACATAAGCGTGTGCCTGATTCACTTACAACATTGCATTTGAAAGCGGTTACAGATGTGCCTGAAGTTTTAAGAGTTCACCCACAATACCATTTTTATTCTTATCAATCTGGACACAGAGCAATAAAGCCAGAAGAATTAAATGGGCAGACTCAAATGCTTCATTATTCAAATTATTTTTTAAATCTTAATGAGAAAAAGCCGATTGTAAACACCGAGCCTTGCTACGAAGGTCACGGTTTTGGAAGATACAACAGAAGATATGGCAGACACAAGGCTTTTGATGTTCGTAGAACTGCTTTTATGAGTCTGCTTTCAGGCTCTAAAGCAGGTGTTTCTTACGGAGCTCACGGCACTTGGCAGTTTTATAAACGTGGCGAATATTTTACAAGTACCGCTCATTCAGGGTTGCCTTTTGACTGGAAAGTGGCAATGAAGTTACAAGGTGCTTATGAAATGGGACTTGTAAAACGATTATACGAAAAATACTCAATGTTTTACCTTAATCCTTCAAAAGCGTTTAACGCTGCTTCTGATACTATACAAATGGCAGAGTCAGATGATACTATTGTTATGTATATGGATTACAATGACGAAGTTGAAATTTCGCATGATTTAAGTGGATATACAATAGAAATGATTGCACTTGAAAGCAAAAAGGCAATCACACCGATTTACGAAATAAATAACGGTGTAACTAAAATTCATTTATCTGACTTTAATGAAGACATTTTAATAATTGCAAAAAAACATTAAAAAAACGGAGTGGTTTTCCACTCCGTTTTTTTAAATTATTTCTTGATTATTTGGTACAACTGAATTGAGTTGAGATTTTGTTGAAGATATTATAAGTAAATGTGATATTTAAGTAGAAAAATCGAGAATTGTATGTTAAAATGTTTTAAAAGGAGATTGATTTAAAATGCTTAATAGATTACTTGATTTAAAGTTTGAAAATACCGAGATTGTTTCTGCTACTTATGAAAATAACGGTAGTTTTTTAGAAGCAGAAAATCTGCCTAATTTTTATAGAGTTGTGTTTAAAAACTCTTTTTCTGAAAATTCTTTAATTTTCTCTGAAATATGGCTTCCTGATGACTGGAATGGTATTTTTGTAGGTTTAGGCAATGGTGGAATGGCAGGTGTTATTCATCATAATAATCTTGCAAGTGTTTTAAAAAAGAGATATGCTGTTGCACAGACTGATATGGGTACATCAGGCGGAAGAAATAGAGGCATAAACAATCCTGAACTTTGGAAAGATTTTGGTTGGCGTGCAACTCATTATATGACTAAAGTAAGTAAACAAATAATTAAAGCGCATTATGGTAAAGAAGCAGAATTTTCATATTTTGTAGGCGGTTCAACTGGCGGTCAACAAGCGCTTATGTTAGCACAAAGGTATCCAGATGACTATAACGGAATTATCTCAGGCGTACCTGCTAACAACCGAGTGTTTTTGCATACATATTTTCTCTGGAATCACAACCATTTAAGAACAGAATGCGGTAAAACAATGTTTTGTGATGAAGAAATATCCAAGATAACAGAATGTGCAACACAGTTTTTTCAAAATCTTGGAGATGGTGAAAAAGGCGATGATTTTGTGTCTTTTCCATATCACAATGAAAATACCATTAACGACTTTTTAGATTTTCTAAAAAATCATATTTCCTTAAATTCTGCTCAAATAAACTCATTAAAAGCAATTTATAACGGACCTATAAATCCAAAAACAAATAAACAAATTTACAATGGTATGCCTATCGGCTCTGAAATAATGGGGTGTGGCATTAAAGATTGCCAATGGGAAGAAAGTCCGCATTTTTATCCGTTTATATGGGTGTTTGGCGAAAATTATGACGGATACAGTTTTGACTTTGATGAAGATTTGAAAAAAGTAAGTGATTTGCTTTCAAATGACTTAAATGCAAACAATGCCGATTTATCAGTGTTTAAATCAAAGGGTGGAAAAATTATATCCTATTCTGGAAGCGCCGACCCTTGTGTGCCTATGTATGATGCTTTAAAATATTATGAGCGTGTTTTAGAAAAGCAAGGCGGTTATGACAAAACATCTTCATTTTTTAGATATTTCTTATCCCCTGGAAAAGACCATGGAGCAGGTGGACTTGGTGCTAACGCGCTTTGGGGAGAAACAACAAATGATACCGACCTTTTAGATGTGATTCGTTTATGGTGTGAAAAAGATAAAGCGCCCGAATTTTTAACAGCGGTAAGAATTGAAGATAATGATATAAAATTCACAAGAAAAATCTATCCTTATTGCTCTTTGAAAAATCCAAAAAGAAAATTTATGCCAACTTGTGATGAGAGTTATTTAGATTGTTGAAAAAAGTAATTAAATATAGTATAATTTATTAAAACGTATTTATTAGCAGGAGAAATGATATGCCTTTTTTACCACTTTATAAAAAAGAAATGATAGAATATGGTTGGGACAGACCTGACTTTGTTAT
>JAZRPX010000195.1:0-5930 GCA_045649445.1 Acutalibacteraceae bacterium
TATGGTTGCATTTGCAACAATGTATTCACTTTGCGCATATGCAATGGGTTACTATTGGTGTTTGATGTGGCTTGATGTTATGGCATTATTACCACTTTGTATTTTAGGTCTAAATAAACTTATTGACGAAGGCAAGTTTAGATTATACACGATTTCTCTTGCACTTATGATGATTACAAACTATTACATCGGTGTTATGATGTGTATTTTTATTGCACTTTACTATCCTGTTCTTTATTTCTCAAGAGATAAAGCCAAAGGCGCAAAGCAATGTGCTATTACTACAGGTAAAGCAGTTTTGTTCTCGCTTATCGGTTGTTGTATGGCGGCAGTTATTCTTATTCCAACTTATCTTTCAATGCAAAATACTTTTTACATTGATCAACAAGGCCCTACAGATAACAATTTCTACAATCCAATTTTAGATGTTATTTCTAATATGCTTCCTAATGTAGAACTTACGGTTAGAGGCGGTTTGCCAAATGTTTATTGTGGCATTCTTTCATTTATGATGGCAATTGTATTCTTGCTTTGCAAGGATATCTCGCCTAAAAAGAAAATTTTAAATTGTCTTATTTTAGCTTTACTTATTTTAAGTTTTAACTGGAATAGACTTGATTTTATTTGGCATGGTTTCCATTGGCCAAATGAGCTTCCTTATCGTTACTCATTTGTATTTTCATTTATAATTGTAACTATGGCATGTGAAGCATACACTTGCCTTAAGAGCATCACAACAGGTCAAATAGGTGCTGTTGCTGCTGGTGGTATTATTTATGCTATGCTTGCTGAAAAACTTTATAAAGACACGTTTGATTATAAGGTTATTTATATATCAATTCTTTTGTTTATTGTTTATGGTATCGTTCTTGCAATTTACAAGAGTGGTAAATTAAAACAAGCATTCTGTGGTATTATGATATTTGTTTGTGTATTTGCCGAAATGACAAATTATACTGTTAAATCTGTACAGGCAGTTGGCAAATCAAATAGAACAACATATTATACAAATTATGATGATGTTCAAGCACTTAAAAATAGAGTTTTAGAAGAAGACGATAACTTCTATAGAATGGAAGTTTTTAATAATTGGACTTGTAACGACCCTGCTTTATACGGATATAATGGATTAACTCAATTTTCTTCTGAAATTAATAGTAATGTAACTTATATGATGAAATGTTTAGGTCTTGCTGCTGACCCTGGCTCTAACAGTTTTAGATATTTAGTTCAAACCCCTGTTGTCAACTCGTTGCTTAATGTTAAATATATCATAGCACGTGGTGAAACAATGAATGAGCCATTGTTTGAAGGAATTTATCAAAGCGGTAGTTCAAACATTTATAAAAACAAGTATCCTTTGTCTATCGGATTTATGGTTGATAAAAACATCAAACAATGGAATGCACAAGAACTTAATCCTTTTGAAACCCAAAACGACTATATTAATTTAGCTTTAGGAGATGAAGGAACAAGATTTATTCTTCAAGATATCACCGAATATGATGAAAGTTTATCAACATGCGATAATGGTAGTTTAAGTTCTTACGAAGGCACCGGTGTTAATGTAAGTTCAAGTGGTGGCACAGCAACTGCGCATCTTGCATTTACTGCTGATAGAACTGGCCCAATTTATATGTTTGCAAAAGCAGATAACGCTCAATCAGTAAGTGGTAGAATCGGTGAAGGCGGCACTCCGGTTAAATTTGAAAACAATCGTGGTTGTATCGCAAGTATCGGCAATGCTAACGAAGGTGACACAATTTATTTAGACATTACTTTTAACGATGGTAGCGCAGGTTATGTTGAATCTTATGTCTATACTATGGATATGACCGAATGGGATAGTGTTTATTCAAACTTAAGTGACGAAATGTTTGAAGTTGAAAAATATAGTGATACAAAACTTTCTGGTACTGTTATTGCTAAAAAAGACGGTACAATGCTAACTTCAATTCCATATGAAAAAGGTTGGAAGGCTTATGTTGACGGCAAGAGAGTAGATGTAACACCAATTAGCAATGCTTTTTGTTCAATTGATGTTCCACAAGGTGAACACAAAATCACATTCAAATATATTCCTTATGGCTTTGTTGTTGGAAATGCAGTTACAATTATCAGTATTGCGGCATTAATTGCTTTATATTACGTAGAAAAAACGCTTAAAAAGCGCAAAGCTTTGATAGCAGAAATTGAAGCAACTGATTATTCTGATACTATATTTGATTTTTCATCACCAGTTGAAGAAAACGAAATAGTTGAAGAAAATGTTATTGAACAATCCCCTGAGGAAATAGAATAAATTTTATATAATAAAAAGCGTTGAGTGAATTTATCACTCAACGCTTTTTTTATTTATGTGGTAGTTTGTTTATTACCCTAGCCATATACTGTCTTAAAAAAAGTAAATCTCTAATATCAATCTCATTGTCATCGTTAACATCGGCATTTTCTTCTCTTAATAAAATAACATTTTTTGAATTAATAAGATATTTTCTCATAATTAAAATATCATCAACGCTAACACCCATATCTAAATCAAGGTCGCCATAAAAAGTGTATTGCAAAGGATATTTCTCAACGCTTTGATAAGCTTTAACATAATCAACTTCTATACCTGCTGGCAAATCATCAGGATGAGGTTTACCAGTCCAACTACCAGCTTCAAGAGATATCTTCATATAACCAGGAACATAGCTTATATCAACCTTTTCATCAGTTATTCTAAATCTTTCTTCGCCATCAATATAATAGATATAGCAATCTTCTTTCCATTCTAATGAAAATGTATGAAATCTTCCATCATAAACATCGGCATCAACAGAAGTTCCTGTTGATTTATGACGATCACCATAACCATCATAATGAACTGCAAAGTTTATTTTCTTCTTCAAAACATCAAATGCTTCATAAATATCAATTTCAGTTCCATCTTGTCCACCATCTTGACCATACATATCAATATTTCTTGGCATCAACCAAAATGCTGACCAAAAGCCAGGAACCTGTTGTAATTTACACCTGATTTCAAAATAACCATAAGTTTGCTCAAATAAATCACGAGTTCTTACAGCACCCATTATCAATTCGCCAGTTTCATCATATTCGCTACTTAATATTAAATGACCTTTACCATCAACCCAAGTCATATCATTATCCCATCGGCAATAATTGTTCTGCCTTTGCCATTCAGGTGCATACTTCCATTTTGTATTATCCAAGTGATTTCCATTAAAATCATCACAAAATGTTTCAATATAAGTAGTTCCATTAACAACAATACTTTTTAGATCGTTTGCGTGAACATCTGTTTTGCAATTTATTGAAGGGCTCAACATCAAAGCAAAAGCAAGTAAAAACAGTATAAATTTTTTCATTATTATTTCTCCAATTATTTTATATTTTTATTATAGCATAACTATTGTTATTTGTCTACAACGATATTTTCAAAACAAAAAGCACCAAGCTTTTTTGCTCAGTGCTTTTTTAAAAAAGGAAAGTTATATGAAAAAAATCATACAATCACGAATTAAATCTATGATTTTTTAGATTCTGCCCACTTATCAACTAATAATTTGAAGTCATAATCTAACATATAATAATTTGAAGCAACATCGTTTCTATAAGCTTGCGCAATATATTGTAATGAGCGAGTATTATTAACAATATTACCATCAGCATAATCAACATAAACTACTGTTGTTTCGCCGTCTTTTGTGAGTTTAACATAGCCACGACCAACATATTCTCTTGTTATATTACCTGATGTTGCACTCCAAGAAGTAGATGATTCTTTGATTTTAACGATTGAACCAACGAATGTATCACCGTTTTCATAGTAAATAATGTTGCCATTTTTATCAAATGCGCTATATTTTACATCAAGTTTTGCAACGGTTGATTCAAGAGTAAGCTCTTCGCTACCTAAAATATCAACTGGTGTGATAAGAGTACCCATTTCAACTGTGTAACCTGCTACTTGTAGTGCGTTAAGTTTATTTGCATCAACTTGTGTGTAGAATCTAAGACCATTTTCTGTGCCTAATCTAAGCGCTGCGCCTGTCTTCATTGAGATATCAATAGCTGTTGGGTTTGCATCACCAATCTTTTTGAAAACAATATCATCAGGATAGAATGTACCACTTGAAACTGCTACAAATTTGATTGTTACCACAGTATCAGAGTTAAATGTTACTTGTGGAAGTTCAAATGGCATATGAGAGCCCTGACCTTTAACAGATGTGCTTGTGTCAAGTGCAGAAACTATCAAAGTATCGTTGATATACACATCAAACTTCGCTCTACCACTATATGCACGAGCATAAAGGGTTGGAATATAAATACCACTTGCTATAGAAGTTTTTGTTGTAAAAGCAAGAGTATTTCCTTTTGCAATATTTTTAATTTCAAGACCTGGGGTATTATAGTCAGTATAATCATTACATGTTAAACTACTAGAAACAATATCAAAATCAAAATCAGTATTACGGAATATATACTTGTATTCATCAGTAACTACAGGTGTTGTAGTTGTTGTAGTTGAAGAAGAAGGTTCTTCTGCACCATCAACAACCATTGAAGCAGAAACAGTACCTGCTTTAATATAATCAATCAAGTTTGTTTTGTCATACATTGTGAGTGAAACATACTTAATGCCTGATGAAATTTTGTATTTCCAACTTGTTAATGTACCTGTACCTTTGAATGAACCACTTGCATCATAAGTACGAAGTACAATATTAAGACCACTTGCGTCTGAACCGGTAATTGCAAATTTATATGTTTCGCCTTCTGTTACTTCTACTTTTTTAGCTAAAGCAGCACGAGAGTTATTGCCATAAGTGCCTTCTAATACACCAGTGTCTTTCTGCCACCAACCTTTTACCCAGTTAGCGCTATTTGCAACATCTGCTGGTGTGAAATATTCATCAGTAACTACAGTTGTTGTAGTGGTTGTAGTTGTTGATGATGAAGACTCTGATTCATCAGGAACGATTACATCACCTGTTGTATAGAAACCAACAAATGCTTGATAACTATCACCATCAGCTTTACAAATGATGTCACCATTATTAAGAACTCTAAAGAAGTAACCTGATTTTGCAGTAACTTTAAATGCGCCATTACCTGAATATTCACCTGTTTTGCCTTCTCTGTATTCACCTGTAAACAAAGCATCATCTACTAAAGTATCAGAGAAATATGTTCTGTTCCAAGTTGAAGAAGCTTTACCATCTTGCTTACCTGCACAGATGTATTTGCCATCAGTTGTTTTGAACGCAAAGTAACCATCATGTTTTTCAGCTGTAAAATAATACTGTGAAAGGTCTTGTTCAGTTGTGAAACTATCAATTGCATTAAAGCCCTTTGCTACTGTGTTTACAGATGTATTATCATAATCAGCAAGTTTAATCGAAGCAACAGTATCTGTACCAGTATAAGAACTTGAAACTAAACCGTTTGTAAAGAGAATACCTTTACCTTTATAACCTTCACCAGTTGAAGAAGGAGCAATCAAGAGATATTTTTGACCATCAACCCAAGTTGATTGTCTTGTATAAACTGCAGTACCTGCAGGAGCTTGTGAAGAAGATTCTTCAGGCACTTGAGTTGTTGTAGTTGTAGTTGTTGTTGTTTCTTCTGGAACAACTGTTGATCCTGTCTCAAGTGGTTCACCAGTTGTTGATTTTTGATCTAATTCAAAACAACCATGTACAGTTCAACAAGAGTCAGCTGTGTTACCGCTTTCTGTGAATTTGATTGCATAGATAAGGATACCTGTTGTATCTACAGTTACATTCTCTGTTTTGAGAGTTTTAACAGCATTTGAACCATAAGTATCAAGACCATTAACTCTTGTCAAAGTTTCAACACTATTACCTACATATACATCCCATTTTGCTTTACCACCGGAAATGTCGTAGTAATTA
>JAZRPX010000196.1:0-16375 GCA_045649445.1 Acutalibacteraceae bacterium
AACTCATGTCTGTGCGAATGGCACTTTAAACGGATTTGCCCGTTCCGATAGTTCGCATCCAAACGGCATCCGTCCTGCTGTGTGGATTAAAAAGTAATTAAGTCGGAGGCCAAGCGGTCTTAGGAAGACAAGCTTTATAGTCAACTCCTTGGCTCACAGAACGACATGGCTACGATCCGACTTAACTCATGTCTGTGCGAATGGCACTTTAAACGGATTTGCCCGTTCCGATAGTTCGCATCCAAACGGCATCCGTCCTGCTGTGTGGATTAAAAAGTAATTTCCCACTTTTGCTGATAGCAGCACAAGCTGCTATTAAAGAGATGTAATTTAATCACAAAACAAATCCCCACCGATTTGGTGGGGATTTTTGTTGCTTTTGCAAAATTAGTTGAATTTCGGAAGAAAAAGTCCTAAAATTAGATAAACACATTAACTTGTACCAAATTTGGTGCAAAGTAGGGTGTATAATGTGCTTGTATCGCAAAAGCGATAACAAATTATAAATGAGGTGTATAAAATGAAAGAAATTTGGGTTTTGACTGTAAAAACTTCGCTTCCCGACACTTGCGGAAATTCAAGTGATTTAACAACAACTTGCCAAGCTTTTGATAGTTTTGAAAAAGGACGTAACGCTCTGCGCGAAACAATCAAGCAATATGCCTTTTCGAAAAACAGTATGTTTGATGGAAATGGTAACATTATATACTTAAAGCAATATGCAGATAACTTCGATGATGAAGTTTATGCAGACGATTTTGAAGTACTTGATATCAATCGTATCAACTATGTAATAGATTCTCTGCGCGAAGTCTTTTCGGGCAAGGACGTTGATTTTGAAATGGAGAGTGAGTACTGTACCGATTGGATGATTGCTATTCACTCAAAACCTGGTGAGGTTTCTTTTTGTGGTGAAGATGATGGTCCGTTCAATGGATATAACCCTGATTTGAGAACAAATATTTTTTCTATGAAAGAAGAAAAACATTATTTTCTTTATATCGATGACTGCTTTGGTCAAGACGATTGCACTTCTGAATTATATATCGATTTACAAAAAGCGGAACTGATTTAATTTCCCTCTTTTGCGTAATGCTATCAAAGAGATGTAATTTAATTACAAAAACCTCCCCACCGAAATTTCGGTGGGGATTTTTGTTGCTTTTGCAAAATTAGTTGAATTTCGGAAGAAAAAGTGCTAAAATTAGATAAACACATTATCTTGTACCAAATTTGGTGCAAGGTTAGATGTATAATGTGTTTATATCGCAAAAGCGATATCAAATTATAAATGAGGTGTAAAATATGATTAAAACAACCGAGGAACTCAATTTAACAGTAAAGGGACACCGCTTGATGACCAGAGCAGAGTTGCAAAAATTTGAAGAATCAATGCCTGAAGCAAATATGGGTATTTGTTGGTGGCTTGCAGATAGTGACCCGATGGATGATTGTTACATTGCTTATGCCGAAGGCAACTACACTGAGGACGATATGTATTGTGAGCGTGGCGAAGCGAACACGCATATCCGTGTTGTTCTCGATATTGAAGGAACTGATTTAAAAAATGGCAACGAATTTGTTTATAAGGGATATGTTTTTACAATTCTCGACGAAACTCTTGCCGTTTCTAACAACTTTCTTGGCTGTGCAAAATATTATGATGAGGATATTGCAGCATTTATGTTCAGTGATGATGAAATCACATGCACACTTGACGGGCTTTTAGCAAACTTGCTTGGCTAATTTCCTTCTTTTGCTGTTAGCACCACAAGCTGCAATTAAAGAGATGTAATTTAATTACAAAAAACCTCCCCACCGAAATTTCGGTGGTGAGGTTTTTGTACTGTTTGTGGTACATGATGAATGTTATAATGTTATTGTAATTTAGCACAAGATGTTGTATAATTATAAAAAACGCAGGGAGTAAAATAATGAAAAATTTAGAGATTGCAAAACAAAAATTAGATTTGTGCTTGAAAGATTATGAAAAATTGATTTTAGAAATCAAAGATTTTTATGATTTAGATAATGATTATGATAGTGTAGAGTCGATAGAAGATGCTATTGACTCTGAAGAATTTTCAATTGACTGGCAAGAGCGCCGTGAATTTGATTATGCTTGTGATATGGTTAGATGTCAACAAATGCTTGTTGATGCGTTAAAACTTGTTGAATGTGGGGAAAATGCTAACAAGGAATTTGAAACATTAATTCACGAAGCGAGAAAAGCGAAAAAAGAAAGAGAGCAAGACATAATTAAAGCACAACAAGTAATTTCATTACTGGAAGAAATTTTAAGCGAGTGTGATACTCACCGTAATAAGTGAAGGAGTTTTGAAAATGGATAAAAAGTATTTAGTTGTTTATACTTGTCATACCGAAAAAACAAACACAGGAAACTGTGAAGTAAAGTTTGAAGTTTAAACTGCTGAAATTAAATTAAATGAAAAAACCACTCTCTTTTTGAGAGTGGTTTTTGTTTTATTTAAGCATTAGCCCATTTTTTAATTAAATCAATATGTTCTTGGGTGTAGTTTTCTTCCCAATTATCAACTTCTTGGACTTTACTTGCAATAAATTTTGCAGAACGAGTTGAAACAGAATCTGAATAAATAATAGTTGTTTCACCGTCTTTTGTGAGTTTTAAGTAACCTCTGCCAACAAAATTTCTTGCGATGTTATGCTCTTTTAAGTTAACAATCGAACCCACGATGCCAGAAAAATCGCTAGTTTTATAAAGCTCATCAGATTCATATTTAACATCAACAAATTTTTCAGTTTCAAAAGTCAATTCATCTTCAATTAAATCTTCGGGGGCAATGAGCGTACCCATTTCAACAGTATAACCATCGTTTTTATATTCGTTAATTACATCAGTATCAACGCTTGTATAAAAACGAATACCGGTTTTATCGTTAAGGCGAATAGATGCTTCTTCGAGCGTTGAAATTATAGGTTCAACATCTGCAATTTTTGTAAGTTCCAGAGCATTTAAATATAAATTACCTGAATTTGAGATATCGGTTACAACAATTTTTAAATCAATTTGTGTTGGTTTGTTAATTGTAATAGTGTTTTCTGTAAGGTTAATAGGAACATTATATCCATCTGCGCCAGTGTTAGGAAAAGCGTTTTCGCCTTTGTTACCGGTGTTAAGATTTGTTGTAACTTTAACATCGTTGATATACATATCAATTAAAGCACGAGCGCCTGTTACTCTAGCAAAAAGTTTTGCTGAATAAACGCCTGGCTTAACAGTAGCAATAGATGTAAGCGTTACACTATTTCCAACTGCGTTATTAGATGAGAAGAAATAAGTTCCATCTTTTGCATAATGAGTGTTTAAAAATGGTTTGCCGTTTGATGAATTCTTCATTGTATGGTCGGCGTTATAAGTGAAACTATCAGTATAAAGATTCCATTTATATACACCTTCAATTTCTTGGTTTGTTGTTGGCGGTGTAACAGTAGTTTCAACAATAGGTGTATTAACAGGTGTGTCAGAATCAACAGTTACAGTTGCATTCGATTTTTCGTTTTTAACCAAAACTAATGAGTCTAAATAACCAGTTTGAGAAGCATCGCCGTATAAAGAATCAACCTGCTGGGCATCAATTTGAATATTATGAGCGCCATTTACAATATCAACTGTGCCGATATAAATTGACCTAGTGCTTGCGTATTCTCTGCCAAAATCATCTTTATAATAATCTGATAAGTTAAGTCTTGTATCAACCGAAACGCCGTTTACAAAGAATTTAAAATCCTTGCTGTTTTTTCTAGCAATACCACTAATATAAACATCATATTTACCTTCAGGTTGCTTGGCCAAAGTTTTAATAGTACCACTATTTTTAATGGTGCAAATATTACCACCGCTTCTATAAGGTGCAACCCATAAAGAAGATTTTGTTGCGCCGTTTGAAACTTCGCAAGAATTGTTAATGTTTAAAACATTAATGTTAGAATAAGCATCGGTTGCTTTAGAATAATACGAAATAGGTTGGTCAAGGTCATTAAGTTCAGGAAAACCATAAGCACCTTGATAGTTTTCATCTGTATTAAATCCGTCATCTGCTTGATAAATTCTAACATAGTCAACCATATAATCTGCAAAATCGAGTGCAGGGTTAGGGTCGCCAGGAACAGAGCCACCAATAGGGAAGGTTAAGAACATATATTGTGGACATTCACGAAGTTGGAAAAATTTTGGGTTAGTAATATCGTGGTAACCAACTATTAAATCATCATAATAATAAACAAGTTGAGTTGGTGTCCAATAAACGCCGTAGGTGTGATAACCTGTGTCGCCCAACATCGCATTTCCTGCATCGCCTTGGCTTACTTTATAACCACCGCTAAGCGCTGTTGTTTTCTCATTTGGTACAGTTACACCGCTAACAAGTGAGCCATCAAAACGCTCGCCAGTGCGATAATGCAACTGACTTGTTGCTAAAGTTGCTGAATTATAGCAGTTACCCTCTGTGTCAACAATTGTTTTGTTTTTATTGTCTGTTATATAAATTTTACCATCTGTCTCTTGACGAATAATATGTGATTTTGAATTTATTGTAATGCTGTCAGCGGTAGTAGTGAATTTTGATTCGTAACCCTCTGCTACAACAACATAACTACCAACTGAACTGTCGTATTTAACAAGATGATTTCCACTTTTGTCATTAATAAGAATTTTGCCTTGTGAGTCAGTTTTGATTAACATATCACTCGTTTTGATTCTAATTCCGTAAGAATCAATGTCTGTTTTGCCGGTTGAAGAATTATATGTAGAATAGCCAGATGGAGTTGTGTAAGCTTCGCAAATATCAATCTCACCACAATAAGGCCAGGTGCTTTTCTCACCTTTATTTCTAATAAAAGCAGATTCTTCACTCATATCAGGGTTGCCTGAAGTCCAAAAACCATTCCAAAGACCTTGTGAATATTTTGGGTCTTGGCAGATGTTGCCATCTCTGTCAAGTACAGGGTTTCCGTTTTCGTCAACTTTTGCCCTACCGTTAACGGTGTAAATTCTCGCTTCCATCATACCAAATCTAAAACCTTGAAGATTGGCTTGACCTGTTTTGGTGTCAAAATAACTTGAACGAAGACCATCAGCAGTCCAATGATAAGTTTTCTTTGTAATTGGGTCAAGATATCCGTTTTCTTCTCTTTGACCGCGAAGATATAAAATACCATCTTCAGTCCAAGAGTTTCTGCCATCAACACCTACATAGTGTTGCAATTGGCCATTACGAGTTTTAGGGTCACCATTACGATATCTCTCATGAGCCCATTTAGCGCTCGCTCTAACTTCGTCAGAAGTAGGATTTCCGTTTTCATCAAAACCGTTAGTTGTAGGAAGCGCTTTTTTTGGCGCGCCACAACCAATTTCGCCACCAAACTCATCGTTCCAAACAAGTTCCAATGAATCTCTAATAGCATCAATAGAACTAACTTGTTCGAGATTTGGATTTGGATTTTCAATTTCAGCGCTTGTTTTTGTAATAGAAAGCGTTGAAATAATGATTAGAATAGATAAACATAAGGAAAATATTTTTTTCATACAACAAACCTCCGTTTATAATATAATAACATAGCACTATACAAAAAACAATAGCAAAAAGGAAACAAATATATTGCGTTTTGGAATTGATATTTAACCCTATTGCAAAGTTTGCAAAAATTTTGTATAATAAAATAAAAGGGGTGGGAGTTATGGATGAAAACATCAAAAACAGTATAAATATGCGTGCAGATTTTTTTGAAAAATATTATTCAGTGCCAAAAGAGGTAAAGCCAGAGGTTGATGCGTTTATTGATGAGTTAAATTTACTTGGTGAAACGTCAAGTGATGCTATGGAATTTGAAACAAGATTTGCTTCAAACGGATTGAATGAGCAGTTTAATGATTTGCTAACAAAATGCGTTCCTAAAGCGTATGAAATGACAAAAGAAGAAAAACAAACTGTAAAAGAAACAAAAAAAGAAATGTTTGATGGCAAGGAATTTGTAAAGCATATCGCAAAAGAAACACTTGATTATGCTTCTGTTATGGCAGAAGAAGAGTTAATAGCGCAATCAAGAAAAAGAATGATTGAAGATGATGTTTACGATGATTATACCCGCACTTCTAACGCTATTGATATAGCAGGCCGAGCAGGCAGTTTTTTAACTAATTTATTTAACAAGAAAAAGAAAAAATAGGTGAAAACTATGTTTAAATATGAAACACATTTACACACTTTTCCCGTTAGCCAATGTGCAAAGTATGGCGTTAGAGAAAATTTAGAATTTTATAAAAAACTTGGTTATGATGGTGTGTTTATCACTAACCATTTTATAGATGGTAATATAAATTCTTCTGCAGGCGAGAGTTATGAAGAAAGAATAAATTATTTCTTTTCTGATGTAGAAATCGCGTTTGAAATAGCAGAAGAAATCGGTATCAAAGTTTTTTGTGGCGCAGAATTATCATATGGTGGAACCGATTTTTTAGTTTATGGTCTTGATAAAGAGTGGTATCTTTCTCATCCTGAAATTATGAATATGAAAAAAAGCGAAGAATTGCCGTTTTTAATTGAAAATGGCGCTCTCGCTATTCAAGCGCATCCATTTAGAGAGGCGTTTTATATCGATCATATTCGTCTTTTCCCAAGATGTGTTCACGGCGTTGAAATCATAAACGCAAATCGAACCGAAAATGAAAACAAAATGGCAAAAATATATGCTGAAAATTATGGCCTTTTAGAATTTGCAGGATCTGATAATCATATTGCAAATGAGCAGAAAAAGTTAGCAGGTTTGCAGTTTGAAACACCTATTCAAGATGAAAAAGATTTCTGCGAAAGGGTAAAAAATAACGAACACAAGATTTTTAGTTTAACACTTTAATAATGAATTTATAAAAACACTTTCCGTTTTGGAAGGTGTTTTTTTGTGCGAAAAATCATGTCCTTGAATGTCCGTTTGGGTATGTGTTAATTTAAACTTGCGATAGGCGAGAACTCAAATACTAGTTACGACTTCTCAAGTGTTGCAAATTATAACGACAAAGTAATATTAAAGTCGTTGGGTGGGATTATGGGTAGGAAAACAAAAAATTTGGAGGGATAGTTTTGGCAAAAGAAAAAAATCCGCTGTCTTCTTCAATAAAAACAATATTATCCTTAAAACCAGATGAAGAATCTGAAGAAAAACTTATCGCAAAGGGAGTGCCTAAAAACCAGATAAATAATAGTACTGCGATTATGCATGCCCTTGTAGAAAAGGCGATAACAGGTGAAGTTAGCGCTATCAAAGAAGTTTTGTCTATTTTAGAAAAAGACAAGCAAGAGCAAAAATCAAATATCTCAAAACTTTATAAGGCATTATCTGATGAAGATTGAGAAGTTATCAGAAAAACAAAAAGTCGTAATGCGCTTTGGCCATAGCAAAAAATATAGGGGTTATAATTCTTTGATTTGCGATGGCGCAGTGCGAAGCGGCAAAACCGCGGTAATGATACTTTCTTTTGTTCATTGGGCGATGAGATATTTTGATAAATCTTATTTTGCTATTTGTGGAAAAACTATTTCAGCTGCCGAAAGAAACATAGTTGCGCTTATTAGAGATATGGTTGATATAACTGCATTTTTTGCAGTTTCATATAACTCATCAAAACATGTATTAACCATAAAAGATGGGAATCATGAAAACTATTTTTATATTTTCGGTGGTAAAGATAAAGGTTCTGCGGCGCTAATACAAGGTTTAACTTTAAACGGCGTGTTTTTTGATGAGGTTGCATTACAGCCCAAGAGCTTTGTTGAGCAGGCAATTGCAAGAACATTATCAATTGCCGATTCAAAATTATGGTTTAACTGCAATCCGGAACATTCTGAACATTGGTTTTATAAGGAATGGATAAAAGATGCTGATTCAAAAAACGAAAAAAATTCACTCCACATTCACTTTTTGATGGAAGATAATCCAACATTAAGTGAAGAACAAATAAAGCGCGCAAAGGGCTTATATACAGGCATATTTAAAAAGCGTTTCGTTTATGGCGAATGGGTTAAATCGGAAGGTCTTGTTTATCCGATGTTTTGTGAAAGTAACATCACAAAATCTACCGACTTTTCGGGTGAATATTATATTAGTATCGATTATGGTACATCAAATCCGTTTAGTATGGGGCTATGGGTAGATACAGGCAAAAAAGCTGTGCGGCTCAAAGAATTCTATTATGATTCAAAACGCAAAGGGCGGCAGTTAACCGATGAAGAGTACTATAATGAACTGCTTTCATTTTCAGCAGGGTACAACATAAAAACAATTATTATCGACCCTTCGGCAGCATCTTTTATTCAAACTATAAAACGGCATAATGATTTTAAAGTTAGAAGCGCTAATAACAATGTTTTGAGTGGCATCAGGTTTGCTTGTGAGCTTATAAATGGAAAACAGATTTTAATAAATGAGAGCTGTGAAGATATTATAAGAGAATTTTCTCTTTATAAATGGGATGAAACCAAGCAAACAGATGCAGTTGTAAAAGAGTTTGACCATGCGCTTGATGAGATGAGATATTTCTGCGCAACTATTCTTTACAACAATCCCGAATATAAAAAGCAAAAATTAAAACAACCTAAACAACCAAAAAGTTATACCGAAAATTCATTTTCTGATTGGGGTGGTAATTTACGATTAATTTAATTTTATTTTTAATAATTTTTGCACTTCTTTTTTTGGTTTTAAAATTTAACAAACAACCTGAAAAAGAGGAAACATTTTTAAATCAAAAAGATATGAAAATTTCAGAAAAAGATTTGAAAATGCAAAAGAAAATAGCAAAAGAAATAGAAAATTTTTTAAATTATAATGGTGAAATTCAGGACGATATTTAATAAAAAAGGAAGGGATTAAAACCTAAATGAAGACAACTGAAAAATTAGAATTAAAGGTTAAAATCGGTGAAAAAACAATTAAGTTTGATGAAACTAAAGCAAAAAAGTTTATAAAACTTGGCGTTAAAGCCGAAAAATACCAGTCTGTTTTAAAAGATTTAGAAGTTTTATCAAAACGAGAAAATTTATCAGTAGATGAGTTTGTAAGATTGATAAAAGCAGAAAAAGAAGGTGCTTTAAAACAACGCTTTTTAGAAAAAGTAAACGGCGATGAAGAATTAGCTCAAAAGCTTATGGATTTGGAAACAGAAAAAACAGTTGAAAAAGATGAATTTTCAATTATTTCAGAGTATTTCAAAGAGTATAAGACTTATGATGATATTCCAACAGACGCTATTATCTTAAGCGAAACAAAAAGTATTTCGCTTTTTGATGCGATTTTGCGTTACTTATTTTTTCAAAGCAAATTGATTGAAAAAGAGCAAGAAAACAGACGAAAAAACAAAACAAGAGCAGTTGGCTCTTTAAAAACTAACGAAGCAGATTATGGATTATCTTATATTTCTGCTATGTTAAAAGCAATAAATAATTAAATTTTTAAATAAGAAGGAGAAAAATATTATGTCATTAAATAACGAAGCGTTCGCTACAAAATTTACAGGCGAACTTGATAAAATCATTACAGAAAAATCTAGCGTTGGCTTTATGGCTGACAACAATTTAAGAGCCAAATTTGTTGGCGCAAAAACAGTAAAAATTCCAAACATTTCATTACAAGGTCTTGGCGATTATGACCGTGAAAACGGCTTTATCAAAGGCACAGTAAATGTTCATAACACAGCTTATGAAATGCAAATGGATAGAGCAAGAACATTCACAATCGACCGTGAGGATATGGATGAAACCGGTATTGCATCTCTCGCAGGCGCAGTTATGAGTGAATTTGTTAAAACAAAGGTTGTTCCTGAAACAGATGCATATGTTATTTCAAAATTAGCTTCATATGCAGGTTATCAAGGTCAAACTTTAAATAATATTGATTTAACAAAGCCACTTGAAGTATTTTATAGATTGCTTGATAATGTTCAATCAGAAATCGGTATGGATGAAGAAATCGTTTGTCTTGTTGACCGTTATTTTTGGAATGTATTGCGTAAGAGCGAGGAACTTTCAAAAGTGCTTGAAAACGGCGCGTTTAAACAAGGCGAAGTGAATTTCAATGTTAGCAAAATTGATAATGTTTCAATCATTCCTGTTTCAAATTCAAAAATGATGAGTTCATTTGACTTTTTAACAGAAGGCGCAGGTGGATTCAAAGCATCAGAAGGCGCACAAGGCGTTTATATGCTTATGCTTCCAAAAAAATCTTGCTCACTTGTTAAAAAGAGCGAAAAGATAAGAATTTTCACACCAGAAGAAAACATCAATGCAGATGCATATAAATTTGATTATAGAATTTATTATGATGTTTTTGTTAAAAACGCTTATGCTAATGCAATTTGGGCAGCACTTGCTGAAAATTTAGCGTTTGCAGATGTTCCTAAAACAGCATCAATTGAATATGAAGCAGAATCTACATTAGAAATTAAATTTGAATTGTTAACTGAACATAACGATTCAGATGTTTCAATTAGTTGGTATTCTTGTGATGATGCTAATAAATCAAATCCAAAAAGAGTAACTAACTTTGAGGGTCCAACACTTTATGTTGATTCTAATAAAGAGCCAGGTAAATATTATTACTTTGCAAAAATTACTGTTGGCGGTGCTACAACATCCGAAACAAGAGTTTGTGAAGTAACAATTACAGAAAACTAAATAGATAAATGGCAGTAGAGATTTCTCTACTGCCAAAAAATCTTAAAAAGGAGTGAAAAAATTGAGATTATACGAAGATATTTGTAAAGAGATTTTTTTGCAACATGAACAAGCAGAAAATTATAAATGTTCAATCGGTAAAAAAGGGCTTTATGAGCAATCAAAGCAAAACCGTCGGTTTTATTTGGGTGATCAATGGTATGGCGCAAAGTGTGGTAGTGATAAACCTCTTGTTCGTCATAACGTTATCAAGCGTATTGGTGATTATAAAACCGCAATTATCGGCGGAGAAGATTTTAAAGCAAATTTTTATCCTGTTGGGGTGCCGAGCATAAATTCAAAACAGCAACAAGATGATTTGTATAAAGAATTTTTCAGTGGCAGAAGAAAGGGTTTTGATAAAATTTCTAACGCCGAAATTCATTTGGCTGCAAAGGCGATTTCAGAATATTTTAATACTTGCGCAAAACGCCTTAATTTAGATGATATTTGCAATACAGCGTTGAAAAATGCATATATTTCAGGTACAGGTGTTGTTTATGCTTATTGGGATTGTAATATAAAAACAGGTCTTTTTGTTGATGATAACCGAACCGTGCCTATTATGGGAGACGTTGTTGCAGAGGTTATTGATATTGAAAACGTTGATTTTTCTGACCCTGCCGAAGACAGTGTGCAAAATCAAGAATATATTATTATTAGTAGCAGAAAAACTGTTGGTGAACTTATCAGAGAAGCAAAGGCAAATGGTGTTTCAAAAGAGCAAATAAAGTCTATTAAACCTGATAATGAATATTGTGAAACAGAAGCATTTTATTCAGAAAAAGCAACTGTTTTAACCAAATTTTATAAAGAATATTCTGGTGAAAATTATACAATTAAGGCAGTTAAAGTTTGCAAAAATGCGATTATCAAACCTGAATGGGATACTCAACTTAAACTTTATCCGATTGCTAAATTCAATTGGGATAGCGAGTTAAAGGGGTATGGCGAATCAGAAATCACCAACCTCATTCCAAACCAAATTGCAATTAATAGAATGTTAACCGCAACTGTTTGGTCTGTAATGATGATGGGTATGCCTATTATGCTTGTGAATTCAGATGTTGTAACCGAAGCCGTTACAAATAATCCAGGGCAGATTATCAGTTTTAATGGTAGCGCAGATGAATTTGATAAAAGCATCAAATATGTTGAGCCACCGCATTTTTCAGGTGATTTAAACTATATAACAAATGATGTAATTGAGAAAACATTAAGTCTTTCTGGCGCAACAGATGCTGCATTAGGTACTATCAAAGCGCAGAATTCATCGGCAATCAACGCAGTAAAGGAATCTGCAAGATTACCACTTACACTTACTAAAAAGAGATACAATTCATTTTTAGAAGATATAGCAAAAATTTTTCTTGAATTTATGATAAATATGTATGGCTCAAGACCATTGTATCAAAAAAATTCAAGCGGAGATGTTTGGTATTTTCCATTTGAAGCAGATAGATATAAAAATTTATCGTTTATTTGTGAAACATCAATTGAAACTGCATCAAGCGAAGAAATCAAACTTATTGCTGAAGAGCTTGAAAGTTTAGATAAAAAGAGCAAAGAAGAATTAGTTGAGGTTTTAGCAACAGATGAAAAACAAGGTGGTGAAGCGTATGACAGCTGAAAAATTATTTAATGTTGCTTTGGAATTAGCAGGCTATGGTGGTGATGATATTTTTGAAACATCGAATATCGGCGATAAATTATTAAGCATTGTTAATACGATTTATTCTGATTTGCATTATTTATGCAATAAAGAAGAATTTGAGCCACTTACTGATGCCACGCAAACACTTAAATTATCAGATAGAGCAATTAATGATTGCGCTGTTTACGGTGTTGCTTCACTTATTCAAAATATTTTAGGAACAACAAATGATTATGTTATTTTCCAAGGTATTTACACTTGCAAAAAACAACAGTTGCAAAAGCGATGTGAGATTAAGCAGATTAAAGATGTGTTTGCGAAGGGGAGTGACTGTTGATGGCTAAAAAACTTTCACATCACATTATTGATAATTTTGATGGAGGAGTAAACTTTCGCGATATCATCAGTGAGTTGTCAAAAAACGAACTTTCTGATTGCGTTAATATGTATTATAAAGGAAAAAGTCTTAAAACTAGAGAAGGTTTTCGCGTAAAAAGAGCAGTTTATTTAACAGATATAGGTTGCGAGATTAGTCCTATCGGCGCAGTGTCATATACAGATGATTTGGGCTACAAAATGTTTTTAATTGTTAAAAAAGGTGAAACTTATTTTCGCACTAAAATATTGGTTGTAAAATCAGATTTTTCTTTATCGTATATAGATGTTGGCACTTTTGCTTTTTCTAAATATAATACACCGCTTAAAAGCATAAATTGTTTATCGTTTTCAGGTAAAGAAAGTGTTAGCGGTGGACATTATTTGCTTTTGAGTTTGTATGATGAAGATGATAAGCTATGTGATAAATTCATATATGAATTGAGTTCGAATTTTAGCGAGATTAGTTTGCTAAAGACATGCAATATTTATAAGCCGTTGGTTCGCATAAATGGTAAAGGAAATAAATATGCAGAATTACCATCTTATAAAAAAGACTTTCCAACAACGAGAAAATATGAAGATTTCAATCTTCTTTCAAGTGGATTTCGTTCTGGTTTTACTACCGATGGTGTTTCAACTGCTTTTGAATTACCTGTATATAATCTTTCTTCGCAAGTTGATGAAAATGTTATCGTTGATTACACTTCTTCAAACGGGGTGAAATTTTCTGCTACAATCCCATATGATAGTGAAACCTCATCTGTTTTAAACATTGAGGGAACTGATTATATTTTTAAAGTTGATAGAAAAAACGGAACCGTTTATGTTCTTAACGAAGAGGCGGAAGAAAGCGCGTTGCCAATGTCACAAGCGAGCAGAAATAATCTTATAATAACAGCATATAAAACGCCTGAATCAGATAAACTCTTTAGAATGACCGTTGTAGAAAATTTTAATTCCAGAGTGTTTTTAAGTGGTTATGAACGAGAGGGAAACGCAGTTTATTTTTCAAGACAAAACAATCCTCTATATTTTCCGCAATCAAATTTCTCTTATTTTGGTGAAACAGGAAGTAATATTGTAGCGTTAAAGCAAAACAATGATAGATTGCTGGTTTTTAAATCACATCAAATTGGAATTTGTTCATCAATCACAAGCTCTTTTCTTGATGCAGATTATATTTTCAAAGGTGGGTCAACAACAAGGGCTATCGTTGAAAAAGTTCCTATAAAAACTTTAAAAAGCGGATTAGGTTGTTTATATCCTGATACTATTATGAACTGTTCAAATCGATTGGTGTTTTTAGGGTCAGATAATCGTGTTTATGCAATAACAAGTTCAAGCAATTATACCCATAGATTTTATCGCATTTCAGATAAAATCGAACCAAAATTAAATGAATCAGAATTTAAAACAGCGTTTTGTATGGATTATAATGGATATTATATGCTTTTTGTTGATGAAAAAAGCTTTTTGTTTGATTATAATACAACAGCATTTTTATCTGCTTCATCTGCTAGTGGCAATAAAACCGCGAAAGATAAAATTGCTTGGTTTTATTTTGAATTTGAATTTGGCAATGCAAAACCAATATTGGCAATTAACTTCACAAATTCATCTATGGTTGTAGCGATAGGTGAAAATCCAAAGGCAAATGGAAAGGTTTATCTATATGATTTTGATGGCAAGCAAGATGATATAATAAGCACAACCTTATCAATTTTATCTGTTGATATAAAAAGCAGTTTTTCAACAGGCGCAAGTCAAATGAAAAAAGACGGTCCTAAAAATATAGTTGGGGTTGAATTAACAATGCTTAATACCGAAGATGAAAACAAAATCACTCTTTCTTATCTTAACGAAAACAAATGTTGTAAAGTAAGCGAGATTGAAGCATCAAGTTTAACAAATGCTGAAAATATTATCAAAAAGACATCTTGCGTTCCAGGAGTTCGTCATTTTGGTGTGAAATTAGAGAGTGATAGTGGTTTTGGCATAAAACAAATTAAATATATCTATAAAGATTAAAGGTGGATTAAAATGTTATCTTGTTATCAACCTTTAAATAAAAAGTTTAAAATAGATGTTACCGATATTTTCAGTTTTAAAAACGATTTAAAATATGAATTGCGATTAAAATACAAAAATAAAAACATTGTATTAAAACAATATGATTTTGAAGAAATTTGTGAAGATGAAGAGTTTTTGTTTTACCTTGTTTTTGATTTTGGCGATATCTGTTTTGAAAAGGTAAATAGTATAGATTTAATTCAATTTAAACAACAACCATTTTCAAAAAATAAGGTTGTTTATTATTATTTTAATTTAATTTAAGGAGAAAATGCAAATGATAAAAAAGACTTCAAGCGGATTAGTTGAATATGTAATAGCGCAGCTTGGCAAACCTTATTGGTATGGCACTTTTGGTCAAAATGCAACGAAACAATTGTATTATCAAAAGAAAAAACAATACCCAAAACTTTATACTGCTGATGATTTTTTATCGCAGTTAGATAAAAAAGTTCACGATTGTATTGGGCTTATAAAGGGTTATATTTGGTGTGATAACGAAAATGATAAAACACCAAAATATCAATCAAATGGTTGCCCTGATGTCAATGAAGAAATGATGTATTACGAAGCTGTAGAAAAAGGTGAAATCTCAACAATGCCTGATATTCCGGGCGTTTGTGTGTTTATGCCGGGGCATGTTGGCGTTTATATAGGAGATGGCAAAGTAGTAGAAGCAAGAGGGCATAGCTATGGTGTTGTAAAAACTGATTTAAAAAGCAGAAACTGGACAAAATGGTGTAAATGCCCTTATATTGAGTATGATGTTTATGAAACAAGCAAAAAAGATTATGTTAAAGTTAAAACAAATGGTAGTGTATTAAATTGCAGAAAAAGAGCAAGTTTGATTAGTAAAGTTGTTGGTAAATTTGATAATTCCACAAAGCTTTTGGTGTTAAAAAAGAAAAAGAATTGGTATAAAGTAAAAGGAAAAGCCATTTCAGGCAAAACGATAATTGGTTTTTGCTATAAAAAGTGGCTAAAAGAAATCTAATGAGTGAAATTTTTATTGCAATTATATCTTTTTTAGGAACACTTTTAGGAACATTCGGTGGAATTTTAACTAGTGCAAAATTAACAAACTACCGACTTTTAGAGTTAGAAAAACGCGTAGAAAAACATAATAGTTTTATAACAAGAATACCTGTTATAGAAGAGCAAATTAAAGTTTCAAATCATCGTTTAACTGACCTTGAAAGGAAGGTGAAATAATATGCAAAATAGACTTAAATCATGGTGTTTATGGACATCTGTTTCAGCGCTTGTAGTATTTTGTGTAAAGGAATTTGCAGGGCTTGATATTAGTGAAACTGTAAATGAATTTTTAAATGTTGTTTTGCCTGTTTTAGTAGGACTTGGTATTATCAACAATCCGTGTAGTAAAGGAAAATTATAAAATAAAAACCGCTTTGATTTTATTCAAAGCGGTTTTTTGTTATTATTTAACTTTAACTTTTTTACTCTTGCTCCAAGCAGAATATGCTTTTTGTTTGCCAGAAACTATCATTGCTCTGATTTGAACTTGATA
>JAZRPX010000197.1:0-4524 GCA_045649445.1 Acutalibacteraceae bacterium
GTTATCACTGCAGGTACTGCTATTAGAGAAAGCATGGAAAACCTTAAAAGTCTTGACGGCACAAAGGTTATTGCAACTTTCGTTATGGTTGATAGAAAAGAAAAAGGCAAAACTGAAAAGAGCGCTATGCAAGAAGTTGCAGATGAATTCGGTTTCCCTGTTTATTCAGTAGTTGATGTTTATGATATTATTGAATATCTTGAAGAAGATGATAAAAATGCAGAAAATGTTGAAAGAATTAAAAATTATCTCGCTATTAACGGAGCAAAATAATAATTTTTTTGAAAACAACTTAAAAGGAAGGATGATAATATGAGAAGTGTTATTGATATACTTGATTTAACAGTTGAAGAGATTGATAATCTTATTAAAACTGCTAATGACATTATCGAAAATCCAAATAAATATGCGCATATCTGCGATGGCAAAAAATTAGCTACTCTTTTCTTTGAACCATCAACTCGTACTCGTCTTTCATTCGAAGCGGCAATGTATGAATTAGGTGGCCATGTATTAAGTATGTCTAGCGCCGGCTCTTCTTCTGCTGCCAAAGGAGAAAGCGTTGCTGATACTGCTAAAACAATTAGTTGCTATGCAGATATCATTGCTATGCGTCACCCTAAAGAAGGCGCGCCAATGGTAGCGAGTATGAACGCTACTATTCCTGTTATAAATGCTGGCGATGGCGGTCATAACCACCCAACACAAACTCTTGCTGACTTGCTTACAATTTCAAGAGAAAAAGGTGGTTTTAACGGTCTTACAGTTGGTCTTTGTGGTGACTTGAAGTTTGGTAGAACTGTTCATTCTCTTATTGGTGCTTTATCAAGATATCAGGGAATTAAATTCGTGCTTATCTCCCCTGACGAGCTTAAACTTCCAAGCTATGTTAAAAAAGATATTTTGAAGAAAAATAATATTGAATACAAGCAAACAAATGATTTAGAAGGCGCTATGGCTGAACTTGATATTCTCTATATGACAAGGGTTCAAAGAGAGAGATTTTTCAATGAAGATGACTATTTAAGACTTAAAGATAGTTATATTTTAACTCCTGAAAAACTTAAAAATGCAAAGAAAGATTTATCAATTATGCACCCACTACCAAGGGTTAACGAAATATCTGTTAGCATTGATAAAGACCCTCGCGCTTGTTACTTTAAACAAGTTTTAAACGGTAAATATATGAGAATGGCGCTTATTTTAATGCTTCTCGGATTGGAGGCAAAATAATGAAAATTGATGCTATTGTAAACGGAATTGTTATTGACCATATTACTGCAGGCAAGGGTATGAAATTATATCAATTTTTAGGTCTTGAAAATCTTGATTGCCCTGTTGCGCTTATTAAAAATGTAAGCTCAAAAGTTATGGGTAAAAAAGATATTAACAAAATTGATGCTGACATTGCTATTGACCTTGACGCAATCGGTTATATTGACCCTGATGCTACTGTTAATATTATTAAAAACGGTGAATTAGTTGATAAGAAGAAACTTAATTTGCCAGAGAAAATTACAAATGTTATTAAATGCAAAAATCCAAGATGCATTACAACAACCGAGCAGGAATTAGACCACATTTTTAAACTTACAGATAAAGAAAACAGAGTTTATAGATGTATTTACTGCGAATCAAAAGCAAATTAATTTTAACAAATAAAAAAGCCGAGAGTTTTAATAACTCTCGGCTATGCTTTTTCAATTAATTCCAAATTGACCAATACCACAAACAAAATACAGAACTTATTGCTAAAATTCCTAATGCAACTAATATCGCTTTTATAGCATAACTTCTTTTTTCAGTTGGCTTAACATCTTCAACTACATATGACGGATCATATTTTTTAATTTTTTCCGAAAATGTTTTAATGCTTTCTTCATTAAATACTGCCACCCCAAGCTCCTTGATATGAACGATGTGTCCATCAATCATTTCTTTCCAAGAGCCAACCGCAAGATCTTTATAAAATTCATCTTCGAGACCAAATATTTTTTCAATTGAATTAGCGCAAATACACATGATATTACAAATGTTAACCATCCTTTGTGCAGACTCGTATTTTGCTTTTCGCTTTGAATCTAAATTCGCAGCTATTAACATTAAATCAAATGTTAAATCACTTTTAGTTAATTTAATGTAATAATTAAAGCTTGCCTTTGCAAGAGAAACTGTCGTTTCCGTGCACTTTTCTACAACTTCTCTAACACACTCTTTTTTTTCGTCTTCATTTGTAATAGATGAATTTATTAATTCAAATACCTTTGGAATACAATTACCAACGCTAATAGCTGAATTAGATATTTCTCCATTTGTTATATTTTCAGTTTTTAAAATCACTAAATAAAAAAATGCTTCCCAATTATTAGGTGAAATTGTACAAATTTCTTCATAGTGTTTTATTGCTGTTTCCGAATCCCCTGTTTCCCTCGCGTTTCTTGCTGCAATAAATAGATTTTCAATTTTTTTCTCTTCTTTTTGCATAGTTTTCCTCCTTTAAAATAAAAAATGCGCCTACCGAAGCAGACGCAAAAAAACGCAAACTCCGATAGTCGCCAAACTAACAAATGTGAAACGGGTGCAAACGCACATACCTACATTGCTGGAATTTGCGTTTTTATCAAATTCATGTGCAATATAGATATAACCAAAAAAAGCGCAATTATTCTTATAAAAGAAAAACACCCAATTTCACGAATATTCAGTTAGTTTGGCAATATTAGTTTAACATAGATTTTATGATATTGCAATAGTTTTTTAAAATCCCCTCATCATTCATTCTGCAAATAAAAATACGGGTTGAAAAAATCAACCCGTATTTTTTATTATTTTACTTTTACTTTTTTAGATTTTGACCAAGCAGAATATGCTTTTAGTTTGCCAGAAACTATCATTGCTCTAATTTGAACTTGATATTTGCCTTTTTTGAGTTTTTTAACAACTTTTGTAGCATTTTTCTTTGTGTTAAAGGTTTTTGTTTTCCATTTACCTTTAATTTTATATCTAACTTGGAAACCTGTTGCGTCTGCAACGGCTGTATACTTAACTTTGAATAACTTTTTGCCTTTGATAAGTTTAAATTTAGGCACTTTTAAAGTTAATTTAGCAGTAATACTACCTACTGTTACAGTTTCATTACAATTAATACAAACTTCATCACCAGAGTAACCATCTGCAAAATATGTTGCCAATTTTAAGTTTTTGATAACTGTTGTATGAGCGCATACTGTTGGGGCACTTGGTTTGTCGTCTGGTTTTACAGTTGGTTTTTGTGTTGGTTCTGTTGGTTTTTCGCTTGGCTTTGTTGGCTCACTTGGAACTTCGATTTTTGGTATTGCTTCTGTTTCAACTATTTTGCCACATTCAAGACATTTTTTAACTCTTTCGCCTTCTTCGGTTTCTGTCGCTTGTTTCACTATTTCCCAAGCGCCTGTAGTGTGTGGTAATTTTTCAATTACTTCTTGCGCTAATGTGATTTCTCCACAAACTGAACAATGTTTACCATTAGTAAGACCTGTTTCACTACAAGTAGCCGCATAGCCTCTGTCTACAACTTCTGCATGAGATTTTGCTGAATCAACTTTTTCCCTTGTGTGAGTTTCATCACAATTCTCACACTTTGCGGTTTCTGTTCCGTTTTCCAAACAAGTTGCATCATTGTTTGAAACATAATTTATGAATTCATGCTCTAAAGCAGGAATTTCTTCTTGTTCTACTAAAACTTCACCACAAACAGGGCAATGTTTACCCTCTGTAAGACCTGTTTTTTCACAATTAGGCTCTACTGCTTCGTCGATAACTTCAGTATGACCAGTTGTAATTTCTTCATCAGAAACATAAGAGAATTCACATATTTTACACTTATGCAAAACATAGCCATCATCTTCACAAGTAGGTGCAAAATAAGTGTTTATAAATCTATGACCTTTTTCTTCAACTGCTGTTTGCAATGTTTCGCCACAGATTTCACATTCTTCGTGAGAAGAGCCATCTTCAGTACAAGTTGCAGGAGAATCAATAACCCACTTTGTTTTTGTGTGGCCTGTTGCTGAAACTATATTTGTTTTGTTGATTTCTTCGTAACAATTCTCACATTTTTGACAATCATAGCCTTCTTCTAAACAAGTAGGCTTAATTGTTGTTGACACATAATTATGCTGTAACGCCTCAATAATTCTTGCTTCGATTACTTTTTCACAAACTGTACATTTAACTTCTTTTTCGCCAGTTTCTTCACAGGTTGCAGGCTTTGAAACATACCATTCACCATACTTATGACCTGTTGATTCTTCTGTTTTTGTTTCCATAATTCTGTTGCAAATTGTACAATATTTATTTTGAATGCCAAGTCGGATCGTAGCCATGTCGTTCTGTGAGCCAAGGAGTTGACTATAAAGCTTGTCTTCCTAAGACCGCTTGGCCTCCGACTTGCTTTGAAACATACCATTCACCATACTTATGACCTGTTGATTCTTCTGTTTTTGTTTCCATAATTCTGTTGCAAATTGTACAATATTTATTTTG
>JAZRPX010000198.1:0-5108 GCA_045649445.1 Acutalibacteraceae bacterium
AGTAATTCTTGGAAGCTCGTCATATCTTTCGAGTTCTGCGTGGTCAATGTCTTTTTCAAGAGCAATTTCTTTCAAGATTTAGTGTTGCAATATGCGATATTAATGAAAAAGCTGTAAAAAGCACGGTTGACAGAATTACAGAAACAGGTGGAACAGCAAAAGGTTATGTCTTTGATATAACTGATTCAAAAGATGTTAATAGAGTGGTTGATGAAATTGTAAGTGATTTCGGCAGACTTGATATTATGATACATATTGCAGGGGGAAGCGCTCGTATTGCAGGGGAAAATGCAAGATATGTACCGCTTGTTGAACAGGAAGATTATGTAATAGACCGTGTTTTAAAGGTTAATTTATACGGTGCTTTCTGGGCAAGTCGTGCCGCTGCAAGAGTTATGATAAAACAAGGTGAAGGCGGTAAAATAATTAACTTCTCATCGGCTGTTGGTATAAATGGTGTTGCTAATTGTACTGATTACGCCGCATCAAAAGGTGGCATAATGTCTTTGACAAAAGCGCTTGCAAAAGAACTCGGTCCATACAAAATCAATGTAAATAGTGTAGCGCCTGGTATTGTAATGCGCCCTGAAGAAAATGGTGGCGATGATAGAGCGCTTAAAACTAATTTGTTAGGCGAAAAATGTACCGCTCAGGATATTGCCGATTTAGTTGAATTTTTAGTGTCTGATAAAGCAAAATTTATCACAGGACAGACATATATTATTGATGGCGGTAGAACGCTATCTATGAAAGGAACTGATTAAAATGAAAGCAATGCTTGTAGATGAAAACAAAAATCTTGTATGGTCAGATGTAGCCGACCCTGTAATAAAAGACGACGAGGTGCTTGTAAAAATACATGCAGCAGCGCTTAATAGAGCAGACTTGCTTCAAAGACAAGGCAAATATCCTTCACCTAAAGGTTGCCCTGAATGGATGGGTCTTGAAATTTCAGGAGAGATTGTAGAAATCGGCGCTAATGTTACCGAGTGGAAAATAGGAGATAGTGTTTGCGCTTTGCTCGGTGGTGGCGGTTATGCCGAATATGTAGCAGTTAAGTATGATATGTTAATGCCAATACCTAAAGGGCTTTCAATGGAAGAAGCTTCGGCTTTACCTGAGGCATATGCAACATCATATCTTAATCTTTTTATTGAAGGACATTTAGAAGAAGGTCAAACTGCTTTTATTCCTGCTGGAGCAAGTGGGCTTGCTTCGGTTGCAATTCCTATGGCAAAGGCGTTTGGTGCAAGGGTAATTACCTCTGTTTTGTCAGATGAAATTGCAGAAAAAATCAAACCTCTTGGCGCAGATGTTATTATAAATTCTACTACGCAGTCGGTGGAAGAAATCCTTAAAGCAGAGGAAGAAAACGGCACACCCGTAAATGTTTCAATGGACTGCTTAAGTGGAGAAACACTTGGTAAAAGTCTGCCTTTTATGGCAAGAGGCGGTTATTGGATTGTAATTTCTACACTAGCAGGAATTGAAACCAATATACAGTTAAGACCTTTGCTCACAAAAGGTTTGCATTTGGTAGGCTCAATGCTTCGTAATCGCACACCTGAATTTAAAGCGTTTATTTTGTCTGAACTTGTTGAAAAGGTATGGCCAAAAATTGAATGCGGTGCTATTAAACCTTCAATTTATAAGGTGTTACCTATCGAAAAAGCTGAAGAAGCACACGCTATTTTAGAACGAGGCGAAAATGTTGGTAAGGTAGTATTAAAAGTTTCTTTGGATAATAAATAAAGTTTACAAGGGAGTGCGCTACACTCCCGTTTCAAGGGGTATAATATGCAAACGATTTTGATAAAAAACGGGCGCGTTTGGAATGGTGAAAAGTTTATATTTGCAGATGTTTTAACGCAAGGTGAAAAGGTTGTAAAAATCGATAAAAATATAGATTTTAAAGCCGATTTTATTTATGATGCAACTAATAAAATTGTTAGTTGTGGCTTTGTCGATTCGCATGTTCATATAAAGGGCTTGTCTTCAGATGAATTTGGAGCAGATGCTTTAGAATTAAGTTTTCCTTATGGAGTTACTGCTGTTTGTGATGCAGGTAGTGTTTTTGGTGATAAAAAATTTCTTGAAGAAATGAAAGTTAAAAATGTTGTGTTTGTTGGTGTTGATATAAAAAACAACCATGCATATTTTGAAAACAGTGAAAAATATTTGAAAAAATATGGTGAAAAAGCAATAGGAATAAAAGTTTATTTTGATAAAGAAATCTCTCAAGTTAGCGATATAACAGCGCTAAAAGAAATTTGTTGTTATGCAAAATCAAAAGATTTGAAAGTTATGGTCCATTGCTCAAATTCACCTACCAAAATGTCAGAGATTATAGAAACTCTATCAAAAGGAGATATTTTAACTCACGCTTACCACGGTGGCGAAAACACTTGTCTTGATAATGATTTTTATGCATTGAAATTAGCAAAAGAAAAAGGAGTGGTCATTGATACGGGTTTTGCAGGCCATGTTCACACTGATTTTAAAGTTTTGAAAAGAGCGTTCATAAAAGGTTTTTTCCCAGATATAATAAGTTCTGATATAACAAAATTTAGCATAGCAAAGCGTGGCGGAAACTATGGTTTAACAATGTGTATGAGCATAGCAAAAGAACTTGGAATGAGCGAAGAAAAGGTTTTTAGAGCAGTTACAAGTTTTCCGTCAAAAGCGCTTGGCAAACAAGCAAAATGGGGTAGTTTAAGCGTAGGAAATTACGCTGATATTTGTGTTGTTGATTACTCTTCAAAAGGATTTGATTTAACTGATAATGCGGGGAACAATATTAAAAGTGATAGTGGATATAATTGTGTTTTAACAATTTGTAATGGTGAAATAGTTTATAAAGGCGAATCCTTCTAAAAATTCACCTTTTTATTATTAAAAATAAGCGAAAATATTAAAAATCTCGAATTGTATTCGGGATTTTTGTTTTTTTATAAAATTATTGTTGAAAACAAGGGGCTTGATGTATTGACAAATTTTGTTGAAAGATGTATAATAAAGTGCTAAATTGTCTTTTCATATATATAAATATATATGAAGTTTGAACGAAGGTGAGTTTTTTGACAGAAAAAGAATTTAAAAAATTAAAACGCTATCAGATATTAGAGCTTATGATTATGCAAGCTGAACAAATTGAACAACTTGAGAAAAAAATAAAAGAATTAGAAGAAGAATCAGAAAAACAAAAGCTTAAATTTGATAATTTAGGTTCAATTGCAGATGCTTCATTGGCTATAAATGATTGTTTTGCTTCTGCGCAAAAAGCAGCCGATATGTATTTAGAAGAGGCAAAAAAGAAAGCAGATGAAATTGTTAAAGCAGCAGAGATTGAAGCGAAAGCCATTCGCATCTGCGCAGAAAGTTTAAAATAAAAGTGAATTGTTAATATGAAAAAGAATGCCATAAAAACAGTTTTTAATGATTTTCCTGAAGTAAAATTATTAAAAACAGAATTAAAAAAAGAAAAATATAAACGCCGCTTTCGTCGTCTTTTAAAAAGCACAGTTAACGCTTTGATAGTTGTTGCGGCAATAGCTGCCTTGATTGCAACACTTGTCTTGCCGGTGCTTCAAATAGCGGGAACAAGTATGGAGCCGAGTTTAAATGATGGAGATATTGTTGCGCTTGTAAAAACAGAAAAGTTTGAAACAGGTGATTTGTGCGCGTTTTATTATTCTAACAAAATTTTGATAAAAAGAGTTATTGCAAAACCTGGAGATTATTTATGGATTGATCCTGATGGAACAGTTCATTTAAACGGTCAGGTGCTTGATGAGCCATATATCGTTGAAAAAGCGCTAGGCGAATGTGATATAGAATTTCCTTATCAAGTTCCTGAAAATTCGTATTTCGTGATGGGTGACCATCGTGAAACTTCAATTGATAGTAGAAGTAGCACAATAGGATGTGTGCAAAAAAATCAGATTATAGGAAAGATTTTATGTAAATTCTGGCCATTAACAGAATTTGATTGGATGGCTTAATATTTAAAACCACAATACAGAAAGGAGGCAGAATTTTGCAAGATAAATCTTATGAATATCTTAAAAAAGTAAATACAAATGAACATACTCATAAAACACTTGCGAATATTATTCTCTGCCTTTCGCTTGTAGTGGTTTTAAGTGTGTTCTGGAGTTTGAAATTAACCGGTATCACTTTAGCAGGTGATGCGCATTGTGGCAGAGTTGAACACGAACATAACGCAGAATGTCAAACAAAAGTTTTAATCTGCGAGTTAGAAGAAACAACCGAAGCTCAAACTACAGAAGAAATTGAAAATTTAGCGCAAGAGGAAACAACTGTAGCTCATACACATACAGATGAGTGCTATGAAATAGTTAATTGCAATGTTGAAGAGCATATCCATGTTGAAAGTTGCTATAGTGATGTTTCTGCAGACCTTGAAACAAGTGATGATTGGGAAGAAACATTATTAGGTATTGAGCGCAGTGAAAGCACAGTTGAAAATGTTATCGCTGTTGCAAAATCTCAACTGGGTTATGCAGAAAGTGTTCGAAACTTTGAGATTGATTCACAAGGTGTTAAGCGTGGTATCACTCGTTATGGCCAATGGTATGGAAATGATTATGGCGATTGGTCGGCAATGTTTGTATCCTTCTGTCTTGAGTATGGTGGCGCTGTTGATGTGCCTGTAGGCGCTGGCGCAGAATCAATGCGTCTTGAATGGAATAAAGCAGGGCTTTATAAAAGTGAAAAAGCTTTTTCTCCACAAGTGGGCAACCTTGTATTTTTAAATAGTAATGGTAAAGCAACAGCTGATTCAGTTGCGATTATAACAGAAATAAAAAATAATTCGTTTACTGTTATTCAAGGTGATTATGAAGATGCAGTAAAAGAAGTAACATATTCATTAAACGGTGAAAAAATTGTAGGTTATGGTATTTTGCCAGAGCAACCAGGAATATCATTGATGGCTGCGCCACCGAAAGATGCTGTTTCGGTAGGTCTTACAACTAAATTTGCTAACTCAATGTTAACAAGTTCTGATCGATTTGTTTTTTATGCAACAGATAGCGAAGGAAACACTTATGCAATCAATGGAACAGGTCAAGCAATCCCTGTTTATA
>JAZRPX010000199.1:0-3033 GCA_045649445.1 Acutalibacteraceae bacterium
GGACGAGAATCGAACTCGTGTTACCGCCGTGAAAGGGCGGTGTCTTGACCGCTTGACCACCGGGCCTTATTGGTAGCGGGAGTAGGATTTGAACCAACGACACTTCGGGTATGAACCGAATGCTCTAGCCAACTGAGCTACGCAGCCATATGAAATGCCTCAACTAATTGACGCTTGACTATTATATATCATAGAGTTTAGTTTGTCAAGTATTTTTTTCGCAAAAAAATAAAAATATTTATTTTTGTGAAAAATCATTAAAAATCATCAGTTTTTGGCTTTGAAAATTCACATCCACAATAGTCTTGGCGATATAAATCATACTCTTTTGAAAGTTCTATAGACCTTTTATAGCCGTTTTTCTTCTTGAAATCTGAAAAAAGGTAAGGAATATTATATTTTTCTGATAACTCTTTTCCAATTTCGTTTAACTTCTCGGCGTTTTTATGCGGAGAAATAGAAAGCGTTGTGCAAAAATAATCAAATCCGTTTTTGCTTGCATATTCTGCAGTTTTATTAAGGCGCAGTCTATAACATAAAAAACACCTTGCGCCGCCTTCTTTTTCTTTCTCCATTCCTTTAACAGTAGAAATGAATTCGTTATAATCATAGTCATTTACTATTAATTTTGGAATATTCTCAAGAGGCATTTCGTTTATAAGTCTTTTAAGTTCATCTGCCCTGAAGAAATACTCTTTTTCTGGGCTTATATTAGGGTTATAAAAGAAAAGGGTAATATCAAAATACTCGTTTAAATATTCTAAAACATATGAAGAACAAGGCGCACAACACACCTGTAATAACAAACGTGGTTTTGCACCTTGTAAATCTTTTAAAGTTTTATCAAGCATAAGTTGATAATTTTGAGCCATTTTTAATAATCCTTACATATTTCTTTTAAAGTTTCGGCTGTGTAAATAACATCATCTTCACTCATTTTTGTGTTAAGTGGCAAAGTGATTTCATTTTCAAATTGCCCCAGCGCGTTAGGGAAGTTGCCTATCTCAAATCCTAAATTTTTATAAGCAGAAAGCATTGGAAGTGGTTTATAATGAACATTTGTTGCAACGCCTTTTTCTGCCATTTTTTCAATGATTTCATTGCGATTTTCTTTTGTAATGCCATCAATTCGAAGCAAATATAAATGCCCACTTGATTTAGCGTTTTCTGTATAATGAACAATCGGTTTAAAACGCTTATCACACAAAATTTCATTGTAAATCTCAATAAACTTTTTGCGTTTTTCAAGCATTTCATCATAACGCTTTAACTGAACAAGACCAATTGCTGCCATAATATCAGTCATATTACATTTATAAAGCGGAGCAGCAATATCATATTCCCAAGCGCCTGCCTTTGTTTTAGCAAGAGCGTCTTTATTCTGCCCGTGAAGTGACTGCAACATATACTGTTTATAAAGCCATTCATCATCTAAAAAGTCTTGTTTACGCCAACAAGCAGCGCCACCTTCGGCAGTAGTAAGATTTTTAACTGCGTGGAATGAAAAAGCAGTAAAATCTGCAATGTTGCCGGCTTTTTTGCCGTTTTTCATAGCGCCAAATGAATGAGCGCCATCAGCGATTACAACAATTCTTTGGAATGCTTTTTGCAACTCGTTTTGTGGGTTGAAAAGTGCTTTTTTATCTTCGCAAATTTTAAATATTTTATCGTAATCGCAAACAACACCTGCAATATCAACTGCAATAATTGCCTTTGTTTTTTCGGTTATAAGACCGTTTAATTTTTCATAGTCCATAAAAAATGAATCGCGCTCTAAATCGCACATAACGATTTTTGCGCCAACATGATGAACAACAGAAGCAGTAGCAGTATAAGTATAAGCAGGAACGATAACCTCATCGCCCTCGCCAATGCCTAAAATTCGCAAAGTACATTCAAGAGCCGCAGTAGCGCTTGAAAGACAAGCAGTGCCAGAGCAACCTGTATATTCTGTTATTTCTTTTTCAAATTGTTTTGTTTTAGGACCTGTTGTAATCCAACCCGAACGCAAAGTATCAGCAACTGCTAAAATTTCTTCTTCGCTTATATCTGGTGGAGAAAAAGGTATGTTTCTCATAAATAAACCTCAAAAGTATTTTTTTATATTATAACTCCACTTATTAAAAAAATCAACTTTACTTTTTTAAATTTTAAGGTTATAATATTTTTGTTAAGAAAGAAGGGATTTTTTGTATGACTGGTTTATGCAATTTTGATTATAAAGTTAAGGTTGGCTCGTTTGATACAGGCGCAAAACAAAAAATGCGTCTTTCATCTGTTTTAAAGTATCAAGAGCAAGCAGGCGAGATTCATCTTGCAACTGATTATGGTTATGATTATAATTCAATTCGCAAAAACGGCGTTGTTTTTGTGCTTGTTAATACTGAATCAATTATTCATAGAATGCCAACTTTCGGTGAAAATTTAACTATTCATACTTGGAATAAGCAATTAAAAGGGCTAAAATTCTATCGTTCATATAATTGGATTGATGAATCTGGTGAAACAATTATTGAAAGCACATCTGTTTTTGTGCTTGTAAGCGCAAATGAACACAAAATTGTAAAACCATCGGCACTCGGCTTTGAATTGCCAACAGAAGAAAATCACGAAAACGCAGTTGGTAATCCTTCAAAAATTCATCTGCCAAAAGAGATGAGCGCTATTGGAAGTAAAAAGATTTTGTTTTCAATGCTAGATACAAATGACCATCTAAACAATGCGCTTTATGCCGATTTTTTGGTGGATTTTATACAGCCGGAGCAAGCGCTTAATATAAAAAGATTCGCGCTTGACTATGTAAAAGAAGCAACGCTTTCGCAAGTAGTAGAAGTAAGCCGTGAAATTGATGAAAACGGCGTGATTTTCTTAAAAGGTGAAATCGGAAACGACACCTGTTTTAGAGTCGCCGCTGTAGCCCAGTATCCAGCTTTCCACGGTGATGCCCATGCCCGCCACGGTGGGTCGGGTGCCCACATTGGTGACTGTGGGATAGCAGACCCCATCGATCCGGCAGCGGCAGGCATAGACACC
>JAZRPX010000200.1:0-13383 GCA_045649445.1 Acutalibacteraceae bacterium
AGGAACTTCAAATCTTGTTTTAAATTTTAATAATGATATTAAAATAACAAAAAAATACGCAATATTGTTAACAAACGACAAAAATTATTGGACAGAGAGCCCAAAATCTCTCTGTAAAGAGTTTTTTCCATACGAAGACAAAACAGTTAGCGACCGTTTGTGTTGGTACATATTGATAGATAAACATAGTAGAGAAAGAATTTCAGGCAAAAGCAAAAGAAACGAATCTATAGAAGAACATAAAATATATGATTTAGAGGATGCAAAGCGTTATCGTTATCTTGATAATAAATATAAGTGCGTTGAGCCTATAATAATCAAAGGAAACTACACATGTAAGTGGTTTGATTATCCTTGCCCAACAGAATGTTCACCTTCATTTAAATATTTAATTCTTGAAATCGATTAAAAAAACGGAGCAGAATTTTCTGCTCCGTTTTTTTAATTGTTTTTTATGTGTTTATGTTTTTAATAAGAGCTCTGATAGTATCATAAGAAACTTTTCTAGATTGTGGATGCTGAACAGCATAAATTTTTTCATCGCGTATAAATAATTTATCATTCATTTTAAATACCTCATTTATACTTTTTCACGGCTGCCTTTAAACTTTCTTTAATTTTTTCTCGGAGTTCTTGTGGTTTTGTTATTTCCACATGGTTTATATACTGCATTGCCCAGTGTTCCATTGCCATTGGGCTCGCCTTAACCGTCACCTTGATTTTTGAATCATTAATCTCTTCGATTTTAATATCCAAACCAAACCAATCAATAATTTGGTCAACTATTTGACTGTCGGCAATGAATTCAACATTTTTTTGTTCATCTGGATACAAATAAGGCATTGAGTTGGCAATGTTTTTATAATCAATCCCTGCCTTAAAGCCCTCTACTTCGGTAATCTCAGTTGCTGGGGTTTCGGTTATCTCCATATTTGTTATGTGATCAACTCTGAAAAAGTTGACTCTTTTCCAAAACTCGTTGTATGACAGCAAATAATAACGTTGGTTGTGAAGAATTAACTGATAAGGTGAAGCAGTGTGAGTTCTGGTTTTATATAGTTTCTTATCAATGCCATACTTATTATAATCAAACTTTAACTGCACACGACGTTCAATTGCCTCATCAATAAGTTCAATGTTATAAAACAATGCTTGGTTATCAGTTTTTGACCATTCATTTACCGAGTAAACATGGCGCACGTGTGAACGGAAGTATTGGTTAGACATTCCACAGAGTTTATCAATTAAATCTTTTGAATGTTTTGCGGTAATATATTTACTTGAAAGTACGCCATCAATAAGCATACGAAGTTCAGAATCTTCAAACTCACGCTCATCTAAATAACTACCGGCTCTTGTTGATTCAATTTCATAACCTGCCTCGCGAAGAAGATCTAAATTTCGGCTAATTGCCTTACGCTCAAGGATAATGCCGTAGTCAATTTCCAGTTTTTCGGCAATATCTTTTCGAAGCATTGGATGGTTGTAATCACTATATTTTTTCAAAATCTGTAAAACACGAATTAGTGCTAATTTTTTTGGTTCTAAGTTATTCATAAGAATACCCCCAAGATATGATACAACCATTTTATCATATCTATTATAAAATTACAATACCCCATGCACCAAATTAGGTGCATAGGGTATGTTCGTTTTCCCTAGTATGTTTTTCTATCACCTTTAAAAACTCATCGAGATAAATCTTTTCTTTTTTATTCAGCCAGTTTTCGACTTTTATTTTATTAAAGAAATCAAACACTTGAAAACATGTAATTAGTGAGAAATGTTTTTTGAATATAGTGTCGTTGAGAGCCGTTGCAATATTTTGAATAGCGTAATTTGGAAATAAAACATAACCTGTAATTAATGCTTGTTCATTAGCATTGCTAGAAGCATAAGCAAAATATTTGTCAGTATAATAATAGTCTTTGGTTTTGAATTCATCTAAAAATTCATTTAACATATCTTTATCTTTTTTAAAATATTTTTTAAGCGTTCTATCAATTCTTTTGTTTTCTTTAATAAGGTTTGAACAAATTTTAATTTCTATAACAAAGTAATGGTTTGAAGATTTAATAAAAAGGTCAATTTTTTTGTTTTGTGATAGAATAATTGTTTTCATCAAAACGATTTAATCTTAAAACATCTTTAGCAAACCTTTTCATAATATTTTTGTTTTCTAAAAGAGAATACAAAAGATTAGAAAAAGTTCTCTCAATGTTTTTTGATTTGTTGGTAAGTTTTTTGATAATGATTTTTCGCATAAAGCTTAACTCCTCTGTGTTGATATTCATAATCATACAACACTAAACGAGTTGTTTTTGGTACAAAGGAGTTAGGAATTATTTGTTTGATTCTTGGATTGCCGATAAAAACAAGTTTTCAAAATATTCTTGCTTTGATTTGTGTGCATGATGGCTAAAGACAGAAATAAAATCTTTAGCATATTTATTGAACTCGTAATCTTCGTTTTCTAATTCTGTTAGGTTCTCTTTCAAAAAGTTAACGATTTCACTGTAACCAACAAATTCGTAATGTTTAAGCATTTCTTGTGTAGTTTCTTTTTTTAAATCTTCAATCCTGTGGTCTGGTGCAACAACAAAACACAACGGACTTTTATAAGGCTCTTTTGTAGCCCATTCGTAATATTTATCCAACTGTGAAGAGTCATCTTTGTGAATACCATTAAGGCCGCTAAAAACTTTGTTTTCAATAACTACACGTTGTTGATGGTTTTCACTTTCAGCACAAACATCCATTCTTCCACCTGCAACACTGTACTCGCGAAAAACATTAAATTTTTCTTCGTTTACTAATTCAGTTTTTTTGAATTTTTCACAAAATTTAGTCATAAGATTACTGTGTTTTAAAACAGAATAAAGAATATTTGTATAGCATTCTTCACTGTCAACTTTTAATATTAAATCCAAAAAATTCTTTTCAACTATATTTTGTTGTTTGTCAATATCAATATTAGTTAAGTTAAAATCCTCCCAGTTATCGTTATCGTTGATTTGCTTTATTAGTTCTTCGTAATCTTTTTTATTTTCATCGCTTTTAATATAACCTTTATTTCTTTGAAACTTATAATCCAAATCGACTATTATAGGTGTTTTAGCTTTCCACATTTTTTTTGCTTTAAAAGTAACTAACAAAGATTTGTCGTTTTTATATATTTCATGTAAGTATTTTTCACCATATTTTATATTGTTTTGTTGGCAAATTTCTTCAACATCTTTTCTGTTTTTATTTAATTCATCTTCGTTGTCAGGTTTGTTGTAACTATGAATTTTTTCCTCTAATTCAATACAATAATTTATAGGGAATATAGAATTGTTTTTAGGGAGTTTAGATTTTTTGTTTTTCATATTTGCTTTTCCTGTTAAAAGCAAATATGTTGCTTGGTGTGTTTCTTTATCTTTTTTCTTTTTTTCTTCGTTGTTTTTCTTTTCGCCAACATAAATATAATCAGGACAGACGCCATAAGGTGTATTATAAATGAAATGTTCATCTTTGTCCGTTAACACAAAGTCAATTATTTCGTGAGATATGTTGCCTTCATTTTCATTCCATGCGCCCTCAAAGCATTTATTTAAGATTATAACGTTCTTTTCTTCCATAATTTTTATACTCCTTTTCATAGGTTACTTACATTTTATCACATTCAATTTGCAAAAATCAACTATTTCTGACATGAAGTTGAAAAAGATTTTTAGGTGTGATATAATTATTTTAATATTAAAATCAAGGGGTATTTTGACTAATGTTTTATTTTTCAAAATCTAAATATTGTCTTGCTTGGCAGTGTTCAAAACTTTTGTGGCTTTCTAAATATAAACCAGAATTAAAACCAGAAGACCCTTCGTTACAAGCGCGTTTTGAAGCAGGGAATCGCGTTGGTGATTTGGCAATGGGTCTTTTTGGCGACTTTGTTGAAGTAACCGCTTTTAAAGAAGATGGAACACTTGATTTGACAAAAATGCAACAAAACACAAAAGAGTGTATTGAAAAAGGTGTTCAAAATATTTGTGAAGCATCATTTAATTATAACGGACTTTATTGCGCAGTTGACATTCTTAAAAAAGAAAACGGTGGTTATGCTATTTACGAAGTAAAAAGTTCAACCCACGCTTCTTATATTTATTGTGTTGACATTGCTTATCAAAAGTATGTTTTGCAAAAGTGTGGCATCAATGTAACAGGCACTTATGTTGTGCATATCAATTCAAACTATGTGCGTGGCAAAGAGTTAGAAGTTGACAAGCTTTTTAGTGTTGTTGATGTTTCGCTAGAAGTGAGCGAAGAGTTGCAAAATGTTCCTTCTTTGCTTGAAAAGGCAGAGTGTGTTTATGCTTCTGATACAGAACCAAAAATTGATATTGGACTTCATTGTCGTGACCCTTACGGTTGTGCTTTTTGGGGTTATTGTACTAAAGATTTGCCAAATCCTAATGTATTTAATCTTTATAGAATCGGCTTTGATAAGGCTTTGAAACTTTACAAAAGTGGAAAAATTGAATATAAAGATCTTTTGTTTGATGGTGGTATTACAAATCCAAAACAATTGCGCCAAATGTTAAGCGTTGTGTCTGAACAAGGCGAGCATATTGATAAAGAAAGCATTCGTGATTTTCTAAATACGCTGTCATATCCGATATATTTTCTTGATTTTGAAACGGTACAAGCAGTTGTTCCAGAGTTTGAAGGAACAAAACCATACCAACAAGTTCCGTTTCAATATTCATTGCATTATATTGAGAATGAGGGTGGCAAATTAAAACACAAAGAATTTCTTGCTAAGTCGGGTGTTGACCCAAGACGAGCAATTGCTGAAAGATTGTGTGAAGATATTCCAATGAATGTTTGTGTAACAGCCTATAACAAGGCTTTTGAATGCACGCGTTTGAAAGAATTAGCAGAAGATTTTCCGGATTTAAAAGAGCATTTGTTGAATATTAGAGATAATATCAAAGACTTGTTAACGCCGTTCCAAAAAGGACATTATTATAATAAGGCAATGGGTGGAAGTTTTTCAATTAAAAGTGTTTTGCCAGCGCTTTTTCCTGATGACCCAGAACTTGATTATCATAATCTTGAGCAAATTCACAACGGCACTGAGGCGATGACAATTTTTCCGAAAATCAAAGATATGCCAATAGAACAACAAAAAATCGCTCGTGAAAACCTACTTAAATATTGCGAACTTGATACATACGCAATGGTTAAAGTTTGGGAAAAATTAAAGGAAAACAGTTAATATTGTTTAGAAAAGAAAACCGCAGAAGTTGCGGTTTTCTTTTTATATGTTCAAACGTCCCTTTTTTGGTGCACATAGTTTAGTATATTAATTATAGCGAAAAACCAAAAAATTAAGAAAGGATGAAAAATATGAGCTATTTTTCACGATTGGCACAAGAAAAAATGTATGATGATTTTGATAAAAGTTGTATTTCTCCATTAACACAACTTCTGTGGAGATTGGAAGACTTAGAAAGCAGACTTGAAGATTTGATTAGACAAGGCGCATCTTATAGTGGTTGGTCTCGTCTTTCAAACAAAGACATTCGTTATTTGCTACCAGAACATTTTGGAACAATTTGCGATGTTGAAAAGGCAATTGATTTTGTAAAACAAGATTTGCAACAAATTGGTTATGATTTTGCAGAAGAAAGCAAACAAGAAGTTGTGTATGAGTTTGTTAGCGCAATGCCACTTTTGTTTGATATTGTTTCTTGTCAACAACCTCTTACCGCGGCGTAAAATATGAATGGCTTGAAGAACTTTTGAAAAAACAACCCTATAGCTATGGCGGATATTTATTATTACTTTGCGCTATTGTGATGGTTATAGTAATTAAATGAAACACCCCCACTGTATAAAACAGTGGGGGTTTGTCACACCTAAACTACAAAAATTTCAATCACTTGCAATGAAAGTGTATTAAGAAATATTGCATTAAAAAACTTTGCTTTGTACTTTTTATCGTACAAGTTGCAATGTATTATATGAAAAAACGAATTTTGTTTTAAACTTTAAAAGCAGAAGGTTTTTGGAAAAAATTTACGTAGAACTAATGGTTCTTCGAAATACAAAAGCGAAACCCTACTAACAAGTAGAGTTTCGCTTATTTTTGACCACTAATTTGACCACAATAAATTAGTAAAATATATTTTCTAATTTTTCCTTTGTGTTTTCAATTGACGGGTGAACATAAATTTCTAGCGAGGTTTTTGATGAAGAATGACCGAGTAAAATGCTAAGTGTTTTTGCATCCATACCAGATTCTGCACAGCGTGTTGCGTATGAATGCCGAAGTGTATGAAAATTAAAAACCTCGATATTGTTACGCTTCAACAAATTACGATATTGATAATCAAATGTTCTTGTTCCAACAAAAGAATCGTTGCTAGAAACAACAAATTCAGAACATCTATTCAAATAAGCTTGCAACAGTTTGTTTTTTAGAATTGTTGGCATCGGTATATCTCTGGCTGATGAAGTTGTTTTCGGATCATCGATGATTAATTTTGTTTTTTGATTTTGGTTTTGGCTTTGTATTCTAGAAACAGTGTGTCTTATGTGAATCACATTTAAATCAAAATCAACATCGCACCATCTTAATGCGCACACCTCTCCAATTCGCATGCCTGCATATAACGCTAAAAACACCCCTACTGAAACTAGGGAGCAATCGGGATATAATTTTTCTTTTATTATGTTTTCTGTGTGTTTGTTCAATACAAATAGTTCTTTTTTTAAAACAGTTGGTTTGTTAATAGGGCTTTTCAACGGCAAACACAAACCTTCAGAAACTGCATAATTTATTGCGGCTTCAATAATTATTGCCATCGTTCTAACATAAGAAGGAGATAATGCTTCTGCGTGCTTACCGCCATGTTTTAACTTATCTTCTAAAAACTTGTTGATTTCAAAAGCATTAAGTTCAGATATCTTTATGTATCCTAATTTTGGTGTGATGTGGGTTTCAATCATTTGTGAATATTTCGCAACGGTAGCACCTTTTAATCGAATTTGATTTGTTATCAGCCAATTAGATAGAATTTCATGAAATTTTTTGTTTGATTTTAATTTAACCGGACTTTGCTTTGCATTTGTTTGAGCATTAATGAGTTTGTTTTTGCATTCTGAGTATGTTTTTGCGTAAACAGAGCTGTATTTTATAGTTCCGTTAGATTTGTAGCCGTCTTTATATCTTCCTTCCCATCGACCATCTTTTCTTCTGTGTATATTGTCTCCTCGTCTAGACATAAAAATTAGTCCTTTCTTAAAACGCATACTTATTTGACCATGCTATCTGACCATAATAATTTTAGTTCTTTTTATAAAAAAACGCGAGTTTTTTTGAAAAAACAATAAATTGATACGAGTATAAATAAAGTGTATACACTATATAAATAATAATTGACAAACTAATTGTCGAATGTTATAATAAATTTGTTAAACATTGGAGAATGTTGTAGATTTTTACTAAATAAGTATTTTTTTGAACCATTAGTTCTACGTAATGAAAAATATAACTTTTTAGGGAGTTTCGTTTGCTAATGGATAAATTAGATTTATATATTAAAAAGGGGGTAAAATATGAAGCGTCTAATTGCGGTTGTTTTAATGATTTTAATGTTGTTGCCGTGTTATATATCTTCAAGCGCAGAAACGTTTATACCGACTAGAACAATCAACTTAGTTTATGACGATTCAGGAAGTATGATACGAGTAGGTTCAACGTATGTTGATACCTGGTGTCAGGCAAAATATGCCATGGAAGTTTTTGCGGGAATGCTTGGCGAAAAAGAGACCTTAAACATCTATTACATGAGTGATTATGTTGATGGGCAAATGACTGCACCGCCTAAGCTTTCTTTAAAAGGTAGTGCCGATGAAATTATAACTGCATCGAATGTTAAGAAAATACATAATTTAATTACCGATGCTTCTGATACGCCATTTGATTCGGTAAAAAAAGCGTATTCTGACTTAAAGGGTGTTAAATCAGATGAACAATGGTTAGTTGTACTTACTGATGGTGAGTTTAACGGGACTAGCAATGACAGAGTAGAAAACTATTTTCACGAGTGTGTTTCAGATGGAAAAACAAGAGTGATGATGTTATCTATGGGACCGAATGCTGCAGTGATCAAGCCAAATCCAGATAAACATATTTATTTTGAAAAAGCAGAGAACACTACGGATATTCTTTCAAAGTTAACGAAAATTTGTAATCGAATTTTCCAAAGCAATGCTTTACCGATTAGTCAAGATAACGAAATTACATTTAATGTTCCGATGAGCCAATTAGTTGTATTTGCACAAGGCAAATCAGTTAACATTGAGGGTCTCACAACTTCGGATGGTAAAAAAATTGAAGCATCATCCAATGTAAGAGTACGATATAGTGATGTAGCAACGGTAGATAAAAGGTACGCAGCTTCTAAAATAATTGTTGCTGATAACTTAAATGGTTATGTAGCAACTTATAACGAATCTTTTGAACCTGGAACGTATAAGGTCAAAGTTAAAGGAGCCGATGATGTTCAAGTTTATTATAAGCCAAATGTTTCGATAGCGGCTTATTTGTATGACGAGAACAACGAAGAAGTTACGCAAAAAGATAATTTAGTTGCAGGAACGTATAGACTTGAGTTTGGCTTTCTTAATGGAACAAACGGAAAGAAAGTTAAAGATGCTTCTTTGCTAGGAGATGTTGCTTATCAGTCTTCAATTGTAAACACTACGCACAGTGGTGAAAAAATAGACATGGAAGCAAAATCTGGCGATAAGATTACGATTAAAGAAGGTAAATTAGATATTGATGTTATCGCAAAGTTTTTAGAGTATAACACTGTTAATACAACACTATCATATCAAGTGTATAGCAGAAACGATTTAGTGTTTGCTTTTGAAAAGAAACCGCGATATATGTTAAATGCAAAAGGGTTTGAAAATCCTGATGAGCCAATGATTCTTACAACTAAAATTAACAATGGCGAGAACACAGTTAATCTAACACCAGAACAGTGGGAGTTGTTAGGAATTCCTAAAATTACAACTACCTCTGATTTAGGAGAGTTTAGGGTTGAAAGAACAGATGAAATAGGCAAATTTAAAGTTTATCCAACGCTAAAAGAAAATGATCCGATGAAAACGTCGGGAGGAATAATTCCTGTAACGGTTGAAGCAAGTTTTAAGCAAGGTTTGTCTTCAGCAAAAGGAAAATTAGAAGATTCTTTTGAAATTGATAACTCAATTACATTTCTAGAACGTGTAACCGATTGGTTAAAAGAAAATTGGTTGAAATTAACGATATGGAGCTTAATTATATTTTTGATTTTGGGATATATCCCACCGTTTAAAAAGTACTTTTCAAAAAGAATGGTAAAAGCTCCTAGAATAGATTGTGATCCGTCAGGGTTGATAGGTAAACCTATGGTAGCACATGGAAAGTTCAAGAAGAATTTAATGTCTACAATAATACCATATAAAGCTCAAACGGGAACTATACAATTTTCTGCTTCGCCTTATAAAAAAAGTGCGCAGGTGCGTGCTGCAGGTGGCAGTGGAGTGTATGTAACCAATATGAAAATGTTTGCAGGTAAATCTCAATTTACATTTAACGGAATGGCTATTGATGAAGGCCGATTAAAGCCTTATCGTATTAATGCAAATTCCACTATTAACTATGCTCCGCCGGGAGGCGAATTCACATATACCTGTTATTTAAATCAAAACTAAAAAATATTAAATTTTAATTTTGGAGGAATTAATTATGATCGCACCAACATTATTAGTAGGTCTTGGAGGCACAGGTTCTAAAATCGTGTGCCGTGTTTCAAAAATGGTAACTGAAGAGCAACGTCAACGCATTGGCTTTGCTGTATTTGACACAGATATCAACGAGCTTCGTGAAATTCGTGAAGCAAACCCATTCATTAAAACAGTTCAAACTTCTACAAAACTTTCAGTAGGAGAATATTTGAATATTGACACTCATGCAAGAGATACTTGGTTCCCTGTAAATGCAATTCTTAACAGTAAAACTCTTACTGAAGGTGCAGGTCAGGTTCGTGCTATTTCAAGATTGGCTCTTGATACTGCTATTCGTGCAGGAAATATGGAACCACTTCATGCTGCAATTGAAGATCTTTATAAATTAGAAGAAGAACAATCAGATCAAGCTCTTCGTGTAATTATTGTTAGTTCTTTAGCAGGTGGTACAGGTTCAGGTTTGATTTTGCCTGTTGCTACATATATCAAGAATTTCTTGGCTACTAGATTCCAACAAAGTGCAAATATTACTCGTGGTTTCTTTATTTTACCAGAAGTATTTTATGAGGTAATTCGTGGTCAATCAGAACGTAATAACTTGAAATGTAATGCTTATGCAACACTTCGTGAGTTAGATGCTTTCTTGATGAAAGGCGATGCTACACTTCCAGATAAATATGCTGACACTGTAAAACTTGAATTCCCTAGAGTTGGTTCAGGTGAGTTTGAAGAATACAATGTAAGACCTTATGATTTTTGTTTCCTTTTTGATGCACAAAATACAGAAGGTAAAAAACTTAACGATTTCAATCAATATTTAGATCATGCTGCAAATTGTATTTATTCACAGTCTATTGGTCCAATGAATAAACGAAGCAATTCATCTGAAGATAATACAATTCGTGAACTTTGCGCAGAGCAAGGCCGTAATCGTTATGCTGGTGCAGGTAGTTCTATGCTTATTTACCCTGTTGACGATGTTAAAGAATACATTGCGCTTAAATGGACACAAGAATGTGTTTCTGATCAATGGTTAGTATTTGACCGTATGTATAAAGAAAAATGTATAAACAATTCTGAAATGCGTAGTCAGGGATACGCAGTTAAAGATGCAAACGCGTCTATTGACTATATTGAGTCTGTAGAGCAGATGGCTAAGCAAAAAAATCCTTTTGCTATGTCTATTGTAAACCAATGTACAATTTTTGATGAAAGCGGTCTTACAAAAGAAGGCGTTCGTTGGGAAATGTATGTTGCAAATCTTAAGAAGTTTATTGAAAACAATGCTTCTTCAGGTCAATCAGATTTAGATGCACAAAAACAAAATGCTACTGTTGGTATAAATGAAATCAAAGGTGGCACAGAAATGTGGTCTGAATTCCAAGACGCATTTAGAGAAATGGATAAGTATCGTGCAATGATTGTAAAACGCTGTGAAGATACTGCAAGAACTATTGCTTATTCTATCTTTAAAGCAAAAAATGATGCTGTTACTAAAGAAAAACTCAATTATCAATTAGAAACTTATTTAAGAGATGAAGAAGGAAGCTTTATTCATCCAAATGCAGTTAGATATTTCTTATATCAAGCATTTGAACTTCTTAAAGCAGAGAAAAAAGCTGTTGATAATAAGTTGCGTAAAATTGACAAATTCTTTGAAGACTTTAAAAACACATTTGATGATCCAAAGACAGATGATGAAGAGTCTGTTGAGCAATTGAGCGAACGTCGTGTTACATTGATGATGCGATTAGGCAAAATGACTGGCGACGGCGAAGATATGAAACAAAGCTTCTTAACATATATGAAGAGAGCAGATGAATTCCGCGTATGTGGCATTCTTGCTGAGGTTCTTGCTGAGGGTATCAACTATGTAAGCAGTCTTTGTGACGCTTTCCAAAGCTTCTATCTTTCATTTGAAAGCAAAGTAAATAATATTTCAAGAAGAGTAAATGTTATTTCTAAAAAATATAATCATACATCAGGTAAAACAGCTCGTTATGTATGCGCTTCTTCAACATGTCTTAACAAGCTTGTTGCAAGTATGCCTTATACAGGTAGTGCAGTTGCTATTGATGGTGATTTAGCTGACGATATCTATTCAAAAGTTAGAAATTATTCAATGCTTAAAGATAAACCAGACAATAATGGTTACTTTAGCGAGATTTTTGAAAACGGAATCATTGGTTACTTTAAAAAGAAACTTATGCAAACTTATGGCGAAGATGTAAATATGAATATCATCACCGCGTTGGAAAAAGAAGCTGAGTTAGAATATGGCGAATGCGATCCAGCGAAAGTTGAACAGTATGTAAAACATGCAATTGATGAAACAAGAAAACTTTCAAATCCATTTATTGAAAGACCTTTAGGTGAACAAAAAGCACCTATTTCTGCGTGTGCTTATAACTATAAATTAGATCCATGTGATGATTCACCACGCTCTAATTTGATTGCAAAAGAACTTAAAAACTTCGGTGGTACACCAGATGAAGATATTCCACTTGGAATGATTATGTTCTATCAATCAATTTATGGCCTTAGAGCTAATAAACTTTCAAAATTTGCTCCAGCAGATGAGAGTGGCAGAGGCGAAGGTGAATATTTCAAAGCTTATTATGAACTTGTAAATCAAATCAAACCAAAATCAGATAAAACACCTGTTATTACTCCACATATCGATCGTAATTGGCATATTATTTCTGCTATTCCAGATTTGGATGATAAAAATCAGGCAGCTCAAGAAAGAAAGATTTACAAAGCATTTATGCTTGGTCTCATCTTTGATATGATTAAATATTCAAAAGTTTCTGAGGGCAAGTATCTTTATAGACTTGAAATCAAAGGATGCAAAGCAGAAGATTTCGTTGTTTCTAACCAAACTCCATGTGATAACTTCTATGAGGTTCTCGATGCTCTTACTATAAATCCTGTTATTGTTAATTGCATTATTGATGCAGCTAATAGAATTTTCAGTAAAGAGATAAATGGTTCTTCTAAAGTTGAATTTGCAACAAGCAAATTGATGACAAGATTAGAAGCTCTTTCATCAAGAGAGTTTAATAAAGATGGTCTTACATTGTTTGACCTTGCAACACTTCTTAAAGTTTCTACACCTTCTGCAAACTTTGATAAGAATCTTGGTTCAGATATTATGAAAGTTATGCTTGATGTAGTTTATGATTACATGAAGAGTATGACTCTTGAAAATGATCTTGATTTAATTTATGGCAGATTTATCGTTGATCAATATAAGAAATTCGATGCAAATATTGATTGGTATTTAGAAAATTGGAAAGATAATTTCAGCGAATATATTGATGATATGATTCGTGTTGCAACTGAGTCATTAGAAGATAGAGATCTTGATGACCTTTGCGAAGAAATCAGATTACATCGCAAAGCTGCTGTAGAAAAAAGAGGATAAAAGTAATATCTCAATAAGGAGGTGACGGTATTTGTTCACTGTCATCATTCAAAGCAAGCGCTCTTCTGACTTAATGAGAGATTATAAATTTTTGTTTAAACCTTTTATAGATAATGAATCTATTGCATTTTGTGACTGGAATGAAACTGGCACAGATGTTCGTTCATCTGTGC
>JAZRPX010000201.1:0-11203 GCA_045649445.1 Acutalibacteraceae bacterium
TCTTCAAGCATTGAAGCTTTTGGGAAAGAAACACCGTATATCCTGCAAAGCATTTTGTTTTTTTCGCTACCACGCCAATATGCACCTGTAACAGATAAAAGTTTAAATGCTTTAATCACAGAAACACTCATAAGGTGTGGACCTGCACAAAGGTCATAAAATTCACCTTGCTCATAGAAAGACAACGCCTCTCCTTTATCAGCATGTTCTCTAATCAATTCTTCTTTATAAATTTCACCATCTTTTGAAACTTTTTCAATTGCTTTTTCTGGTGAAAGATAATATCTAATTATTTCAGGATTTTCTTTAACAATTTTTTTCATTTCTGCTTCAATTTTTGTTAAATCGTCATTAGTAAATGGCTCTTCAACATCCATATCATAATAAAAACCACTATCAATAGCAGGACCAATAGCTAGTTTTACATTTGGATAAAGTCTTGTAATAGCTTGAGCCATCAAATGAGAAGTTGTATGCCAAAACGCTTTTTTACCCATCTCATCATCGAATGTTAAAATGTTAACAGAACAATCTTTATCAAGCGTTGTTCTTAAATCACAAACCTCACCATCAACTTCGCATGCACAAGCAGCTTTGTAAAGACCCATACTGATTTGTTTAGCAATATCAGCAACAGAGATACCTTTTTCATATTCGTTGATAATACCACCTTTTAAAGTAACTTTAATCATATATTTAATTCCTTTCAAAAATATTTAAAATAAAAAAAGACCCAACAACCCGCAAACACGGGGTGTTAAGTCATAACTTCAACACGGTTCCACCCGATTCATCTTATCGCGAACGATAAAACCTCATTATTCTTTAACGCAGAAATACGGCACAACTCATCGCAGGCAGTTCAAGAAGTGGTACTAAAATATCTTCATAACTAAACCCTTTTCAGCCACGAGGGTTACTCTCTAAAGAAATGAAATTGATACAAGTTCTTCTATCAAAACTTTTGTTATATTTTATCAAAAAAATTATTATTTGTCAATAGTATAATCACTTTAAAATATGTAAAAATACTAATAATTTAACTTTTAGGAGTAATTTATGAAAAATAATATAAAAATATCTATTTTATTTGTTTTAGCAGTGGTTTTTATGTCTTCATTTGCAACACAAAGTCTGGCTCTGTCAAAATACGGTTCACGCGGAAATGAAGTTAGAGAAATTCAAAGAAGATTAAAAAAATGGGAGTATTACAATGGCTCAATCGATGGTATTTATGGCACAAAAACAAAACAGTCTGTGATCAAGTTTCAAAAAAGAAATGGATTAACAGCAGATGGAATAGCAGGTAAAAAAACCTTGGAAAAGATGGGAATATATGGACTAAGCAATAATAAATCATCAAATAATTCTAACATAAATTTGTTAGCAAGGGTAATATCTGCAGAAGCACGCGGAGAGAGTTACAAAGGACAAGTTGCAGTTGGTGCTGTAATTCTAAATAGAGTAGCACATTCATCGTTTCCAGATACAGTATCAGGTGTAGTTTATCAAAGTGGCGCTTTTGACTGTATGTATGACGGACAAATAAATCAAAAAGTAGTTGATAGCGCATATAAAGCCGCACAAGATGCGATAAACGGATGGGACCCATCTGGTGGCGCTATTTATTATTATAACCCAAAAACCGCAAAGTCAAGTTGGATTAAAAAAAGACCTATAATTACAACAATTGGAAATCATGTTTTTTGCAAATAAAAAAACTCGGCTAAAATCAGCCGAGTTTTTTTATTTAATTAGTATATTCACTTAAGTCTACTCTATAAATTCTACCGGCATAAGAAGAAGCGGCGGCACTTTGTCCTGCGTTATCAATTGAGCCATTTCCACCAAGACCGACGTACAAACAACCAGCATTATAAGCAAAACTTCTTGCAAATGAAGGAGTATCAAAACTCAATACTTTTGTATAATTATTAAAATATTTGTTGGTTTGAAAAATAGTTGTTGTAAAATCATTAGCTCCATTCATTTGAGATGCTAAGAAATAATATTTTCCTTCTAACTCAAAAGCATCTCTAACAACATATTTTTCATTGCCTGTGCCCAAGGAAACTTCAGTAAATGCACCTGATGCTTTTTCTACATCATTTGATTTGAAAATGCCGTTACAAACAGCAACATAAGTGTCTTCAGTAACAATATCAGCACCAGTCATCATTTCAGAAGAAACGACTTCATCACCGATTTTCAAACCTCCTGATACATAAGAGTTGTCATTAAAATTATAGTAGCAACGTACACCACTTGGAACATAACCACCGTTTTCATCGACAATATTCATAAATGTTGTATGTCTAACAACAGCATTAGCACCTTTAATCGCTTTGCCATCATAAACCATAATAAACTTATTACTTTCTTCGTCATACTTAAACAAACCAGAAAAACCATTTACAGTTAATGTAGATGAGCTATTATGAATAGCATAAAGTTCATTTTTAAATACAAACATATCATAACAACGCCAATAATCGTAATTATAATATGTTTGTCCATTATAAACATAAGAAGAAACATTAAATTCCTTACCATCTTTATAATAAAATTTAACAGCTGTGGACGCTTTTGAACCACGTAAATCTTTTTTATCAAGGTATTGAACACAAGAAGTTATTACATCACTACTAGCAGGAGTTCTAAACATTCCACCAAAGAATACTTTACCATTATATTCGACCATATCATAAATATGAACGCCGTAAGACAAAGTGTTGTAATGTTGCCATCTGTTTTTAACACTATCATACCAATAATAAGTACCATGATCCATTCCCAGTGGGTCGGTAGCAGTAGCATAAATTTCTCCATCAATTTCAAAAAATCTTTTAATCTCTTCTGAGCTTAACCCGTTACCATTAGAATGATCACATATGCTAAAAGTTGTAGAATCATTGGTATAATAAAAAATTGGAACGGAGCCAGTATTATCACCATAGTTACCATTGGATATTAAAACTTTACCATCTTTAACAACCATATCCCATGCATTTCTTGCGTAATAATGAGAAGAGGACGAAGATGAGTAATGTGATGCAGCAGGATTACCAAGATATTCTGCTTCAACACTCAAATTTGAAACATTATCTAGTAAATTTCTATCAGCTTCTACTTGATCAAAAGATATCTCTTTTAGTAAGTACTTTCTCAAATAAAGCAAATCAACAACATTTATATTACCACTTTTATCAACATCAGCATTGTTAAAAGAAAAATCTGCTGAAGTATAAATACCAACAATATATTTTCTTAAATACAAAATATCAGTAACATTTACAAAACTATCATTATTCGTATCGCCTAACATTGTGCTTGCTAAAGCTGGCAATGTTATGCAAGAAAAAGATAAAATAAGCGCTAAAAACAAGCATAAAAATTTAATATATTTCATTGTTACACCTCTCTTGTTTAATCAAAAAAATCTTCAATATGTGGATCTTTATAGAAAAAATATAAGTTGTAATAATAATCTATAATCTTTTTTTGATCTTCTAAATATGATTCATATGTATTTATATCTTTTTTTAAACAATAAGCGATATAACAAATGCTTCTTTCTGGCAATTTATCCTTACCTTCAGCATAAATAATTTTTTCAAAACCATTAAATGAAACTTTTAAATAACCACGTCCAACAAAATCCCAAACAGAATGGTCATCTTTGATATTTATAATCGAACCAATTATACCCAAAAAATCTCCATCAGAAAAATATTTGTTTGACTCATACGGAACAACTACATAATTTATCGTTTTTCCAAAATCAACACCAAATTCCAGATCAGTTGTTGGTCTTGTTCCAAAATATTGTTTTGGTGCAATTAAAGTGCCAAGTTCAATTTCAAAACCGTTATTTTTTAAAGTTGAAACAACATCTTCATCAACTTCAGTATAAAATCTAATACCACTTATGTTTTTAGTTGCCTCATTGTTATTCAATCTCATAGAAGCAGAACTTAATGTTTTAAGAGAAAATTCAACAGAAGAAAAATACAAATCTGTTTCAACTTCTACCTCTTGTCCACAAGCATAATAATTACCTTTATTATCTTCATAAGCAACCACATTGTCATTTTTATTTGGCAATTTATAAACGACGCCATGTTCAACAGTATCAATCAAAACATCATCTAAGTATATGTCGAATTTTTCAGACGTAAAATTATCAGTTTTTTTAACAAGTTCAATTGTTTTTAAATACAAACTACCTACTGATTTAGTTTCAAATTTAATTGTTACATCTTGTAAAGACGAATTTGTAAAATCACCAATTTCATGAAAATACATACCAAAATCAGCAACAAAACTTTCGTTTTTTAACAAAACATCATTAACATATATATCATAAGAACCTCTTGAAGGATGATCTCTTGTATAAATGTTCAAAGTATAAGAACCAACGTCAACATTTGATAAGCTATATGTAATATAATCACCAACTGAGACAGGTTTAAAACAACTTAAAGTGCCATTTGGAGTTAAGTCAGCCTGCGAATAAGTAGAAACTTCTCCTCCGAAACTATTTTTCAAACAATTATGTGCATCAAAAACATAACCTTCACCTAAAGAAACAACGCAGTTTTTAAAATTAAAAGGAACTTTTTCAGCATTGTAATTTATAAAATTTGATGAAGAATAATTAACAAAATAAATATTATAATCACCGATTAAAATATTTTTATCAACTTTCACTTTTAATGTTAATATCTTACCATTATAAGTTATGTTTGAAGAAGTATCAGAGTTAATTAAAATAGTTAAAATATTTTTAGATAAGTTTGTTGTATATGAAACATCAGTGATAGGTGTAGATGTAAAAACAGGTTCTCCATTGTTTTCAACAAAAGACAATCCTTCATCACAAGTTACAGAAAATTTAGCAGCCCAAAATCCTGGATTATTGCCAATATTTATATCAATTTCAAATTCACTATCTTTTTCAGCATCAATTGATTCAATCTCAAAAAATGGCTTTGAACTATCATAAGTTGGAATCTCTCCCAAAACAGTTACATTTGATAAAATCAAAGCAAACATTAAAATGACTGAAAAAATTATTTGAATTTTTTTCAAAATATCACCCCAAAAAACATATAAAAATTATTTAAAATAAAATCTAAAGCAAATAATAGAACAAAAACAATTCGATAATGAGATTATCGAATTGTTTTTTCAATTATCCTAACACTTGAATGCTAAATATTTTCCATTCATTATTAACTTTAACACAAACAGCATAACATTTATGAATTCTATTTTCTGTAGTTGTTTTTGGTGTTTGTGTTGTAGTTTGAGCAGTTGTTGTGTCGGTTTCATTTACCTTTTTATTCTTTTTAGTAGATATTTCTGGAACAACAGTTTCTTGTTCAACCTTAGTCACATCAATGTTAATTGTAAACACAACATCAGCAAACAAAGCAACACCATTTGCTTCATTATCAACTAATTTATATTTTTTTAAATAACTTTCAAACTGTTCAGAACCACTCTTATAATAAGTTATATAATCGTAATTAATAGATTTAATTTTTACAGACTGCGAAGATGTATCATTTATTAAATTTAAATAGAAATTTGCAACATCTTTAAATTTTTCATCATCATTCATATCAAAATACAAATCAACATCATTTTGAAACCCATATTGTGCTAATTCATCAACTACTTGCGAACGATAATATGAAGAAAATGTTTTTACCATATCATCAACACTAGGGTTGTCAAAAAAATAGTAATCACAAAAAGTATCTATTGTTTCATACGGTGTGCCATTTGTAATCTTGTCAAAATAATTAATAATAGTTCCGTTAAGACATCCAACAACAATTAAAGTAGCTAAAACACCAGCAATAAAAGAAACAATTGAAGATCCCCAATTATTTGACTTTTTCGACTTAACATCAACGGAATTTTGTTCAATGGTTTCAAAATCGACCTCTAAATCGCTCTCATCAGCCAAAACTTCGTCTTCCGCGATGACTTCAGAATTTTCAAGCTCGTTAAAATCAACTTCTATTTTCTCTAAAGCATCAAAATCAGTAGAAGCATCTTCATCAATATGTTCTTGCACAACAAAGCCACATTTCTCACAAGTCAATTCTTCTTTCATATCAAATCCACAGATTGGACAAATCATAATTTACACTCCTTGAATTTATTTAAATCAATTTTAACAAAAAAGCAATGATTAGTCAAGTTCTTTTAAACCTGTGTATAATTCATAATATCTGCCTTTTTGTTTTAACAAATCGTCATGGTCGCCTCTTTCAATTATTTCGCCATTTTCAAGCACCATAATAGCGTTTGAATTTCTTACAGTAGAAAGTCTATGAGCAATAACAAAAGTAGTTCTGTTACTCATCAATCTATCCATACCATGCTCAATATGTCTTTCTGTTCGAGTATCAACAGAACTTGTTGCTTCATCAAGTATGAGTATAGGGGCTTTAGAAAGCGCAGCACGAGCAATATTTATCAATTGTCTTTGACCTTGAGAAAGATTTGCACCATCGCCTTCAAGCATAGTGTTATAACCATCAGACAAACGCATAATAAAACTATGTGCAGAAGCAACTTTAGCTGCATTTATAACCTCTTCGTCTGTAGCATCAAGTCTACCATAACGAATGTTTTCCATTACAGTACCGGTAAACAAATGAGTATCTTGCAAAACCATGGCGATGTTTCTACGAAGCGACTCTCTATCATACTGTTTTAAATCAACTCCATCAATGGTAATTACTCCATCTGCAATATCATAAAATCTATTCAACAAGTTAGTTATTGTAGTTTTACCTGCACCAGTCGAACCAACAAACGCAATCTTCTGCCCTGCTTTAGCCCAAAGTGAAATATTTTTAAGTATAATCTTATCTGGATTATAACCAAAAGTTACATTATCAAGAATAACATCACCTTTAATTCCCTCTGCACTAACTGCATTATCAACATTAGGCACTTCAGGATCCATATCCATTACATTAAATACTCTTTCAGCACCTGCAAGGGCTGAGAAAAGAGTTGAAACTTGATGTGATAGCTCATTTATCGGTCTAGAAAATTGTCTTGAGTATTGTGCAAACAAAGTCAATGCACCAGGTGTAAAACCAGTTGTGCACATAAGAACACCACCAAGACCAATTGTACAAGCATAACTGATTTGGCTAGTGTTACCCATAATAGGCCCCATAATACCGCCATAAAATTGCGACTTGAACTGCTTTTCTCTCAAATCATCATTAAGTTTTTGGAATTCTTCTTCGCAAACATGCTCGTGATTAAATACTTTAACAACTTTTTGACCTGTAACGGTTTCCTCAATATAGCCATTAACTGCACCTAAAGCTGCTTGTTGACCGGAATAATACTTTCTTGATCGTTTTGCAATTGAACCACTTATTTTAATAAAAAGAGGAATAAATACAATTGTAATTAATGTTAAAATCCAGTTGGTTGTTATCATAAACACAAAAGTACCAATCAAAGTAATAGCACCAGAAATTATTGAAATCAACGAGTGGTCAAGCATCATACCAATATTATCAACGTCATTTGTAAACCTACTCATAATCTCACCTGTTGGGTGATTATCATGAAATCTAACAGGCAAACTCTGAACTTTTTTAAACAAATCATTTCTAATATTTTCAAGAGTAGATTGTGAAACAGAAAGCATCAATCTCGCTTGAACGTAAGTAGAAATGATAGTAATCGCATAAATGCTCATAAGAATTATTAAAGCAGCAATTACATAATAAATTGTATCGGTGAATGTAAAACTCACCATTGGAAACAATGAAACCTGTAACCCAGAAATAAGCTTATCCGCTAATTCCTCAAATGCGCTATATTTAAGTTCAATATTCGGTGCAATTGTTAACGAAAGTTTATTTATAATAGGTGCTAACATATATGACCCTAAAAGCGCAGAAACTGTATGAACAATCATACAAATCGCAACTAAAAACAACTTTAATTTTTGAGTTTTTAAGTATCTTAAAATCCTTAAAATAGTTTCTTTTGTTTTCTTCGGTTTACCGCCTTGATGTCTTCCTCTCGCTCCAGGACCTCTTGGAGGTGGTCCGCTATGTGATTTTGCATACGAGTTATATCTTTTTTGAAGTTCTTCTAATTTTCTCGCCATAACTTACCCCTCCTTTATACCTGTTTGAGAAACATAAATCTCATTATATTCAGTATTTGACTGGATCAATTCTTCGTGTGTACCAATACCAGTGATTTTGCCTTCATTCATAACAATTATTTTGTCAGCGTGTTCGATTGAACTTACCCTTTGAGCAATAATAATTTTTGTTGAATCAGCAAGGTCGGTTTTAAATCTTTCTTTGATTTTCTTTTCTGTTGCAGTATCAACAGCGCTTGTAGAATCATCTAATATTAAAATTTTAGGTTTTTTAAGCAATGCTCTTGCTATACAAAGACGCTGTTTTTGACCACCCGAAACATTGATGCCACCTTGCTCAATTGAATGTTCATAACCATCAGTAAATTCGTTTATAAATCCATCTGCTTGAGCACTTGTAGCAACATCAACTAGTTCTTCATCAGAAGCTAATTCGCTACCCCAACGAAGATTATCAGCAACAGTACCTGAGAACAAAATATTCTTCTGCAACACCATACCAACACCTTCGCGAAGGTTAAACAAACTATAATCTTTTACATCAATTCCATCAATTAAAACGCTTCCCTCATCAACATCATAAAGTCGAGGAATCATTGAAACTAATGTTGATTTTCCACAGCCTGTTGAACCGATAATTCCAACTGTTGAGCCAGCTTCGATTTTTAAATTTATATTATTAAGTACTTTTTCTTCGCTGTTTTTATAATATCTAAAAGAAACGTTTTTGAATTCGATTTCTCCATTAACAACTTCAACATCTTTGCAATTTGAATTATCATCATTCAAGTCAATTTTTTCATCTAAAACTTCAGAAATACGTTTTGCACTTGCTAATGCTCTTGAAGACATCATAAGCATAAACGAAAGCATCATTAACGACATTAAAATTTGATTTACATATGAAATAAATGCAGATAAATCACCTGTAGCCAAATCGCCACCTAAAACAAGATTAGAACCAAACCAAACAACAGCAGCAGTTGTTAAGTTCATTACTAAAGTCATTACAGGAGACATAAAAATCATAACTTTATGAGCAGAAATACCTGTTTTTTTCAAATCATTGTTAGCATTTTTAAATTTTTCGATTTCATAATCTTCTCTAACAAAACTCTTAACCACTCTAACATTAGTAACATTTTCTTGAACAGTTGAATTCAATTTATCAACTTTTTCTTGAACTTTTGAAAACCTTGGAAATCCGATTTTTATAATAAATAAAATCGCAACAATCATAACAGGAATAGCAACACCTAAAACAATAGCCAATTGAGGTTTTATATTAATAGCCATAATAAGAGCGCCGATAAGCATACCTGGCGAACGCAAACACATTCTCAAAAGCATATTAACAAAGTTTTGTAATTGTGTAACATCATTTGTTAAACGAGTAACAAGAGAACCCGTTGAAAATTTATCAATGTTTGCAAATGAAAATTTTTGTACCTTTTTGAATACATCGGAACGTAAATCGGAAGCAAAATTAACAGATGCTTTTGCGCCAAAATAGCTACCTCCAACACCACCTAGCATCATAATTATAGCTGTTAGTATCATCAATCCTGCATATAAAACACTTGAAAAAGGAGTTAATGTATTATTTTGCGCTCCGTTGATTATAGCAGCTAAAAACAACGGCATAACAACCTCGCCAATTACTTCAATTATCATACAAACAGGACCCGAAATAAAATACTTTTTATATGGTTTTACATACTTAATCCATCTTTTCAAATCATTCACTCCTTTTCTTCGCAAAGCGCTTTTTTCATTTTCTCCAACAATTCCATAAATTTATCTATGTCATTTTCAGAAAAATACTTAAACATTTGTTTATCCATTTCTTCAAAAATAGAACGTGTGTCATTAATCATTTTTTTGCCTTTTTCAGTGATTGTCACTTCATTATAACGATTATCACTCTCAAGCATTTGCCTTGAAATATAACCACCACATTCTAATTTTTTGATAACCCCTGCAACTGCAGCAGGGCTAACATCAAATTTTTCAGCTATCTGCTTTTGATTTACAGCACCATCACATCTTGAAATATGCATTAAAACTCTATGTTGAGTATGATGAATTCCAAGTTCTTTGACTTTGTTTTCAAATATCTTTCTTCTTTTTCTATCATTACACATAAACATATGAATACATTCATGCGTTTTCTCTTTAGAAATCACAATTGCACCTCCAAAAATTTAACAAGTTAATAGTTAACATGTTAATTATATATTCATTGTCATTAAAAGTCAATGTTTTATTATATAATATTAACATTATTATTCGCGAAAAATGATTAGATTGTTAAATTTTCAACAAAGTTATATTTTTTTCTTAAATTTACTTGAAAAATTATAATTAATTTATTATAATGGATAATAGCATAAAATGCTTATATTTTTGAGATATCGAAAGGAATGAAACACAATGATTTACTCTAAAGAAGTTGAAAACATGTGTATCGTAGCTAAAGGTCCTAATCATGGTCCTGCTCCACTTCCTGAAGAAGGAAAATGGGTTCAAGCTGCAGAAATCAAAGACATTAGTGGTCTTACTCACGGTGTGGGCTGGTGTGCTCCACAACAAGGTGCTTGCAAACTTACTCTTAACGTTAAAGATGGCGTTATCGAAGAAGCTCTTGTAGAAACAATCGGTTGTTCAGGTATGACTCACTCAGCTGCTATGGCATCTGAAATTCTCCCTGGCAAAACTATTCTTGAAGCTTTAAACACAGACCTTGTTTGTGACGCTATCAACTGCGCTATGCGTGAACTTTTCTTACAAATTGTTTATGGTAGAACACAATCTGCTTTTTCAGAAGGCGGTCTTCCAATTGGCGCTGGTCTTGAAGACCTCGGTAAAGGCGCTCGTTCACAAGTTGGTACTATGTATGGCACAAAAGCTAAAGGTGTTAGATACCTTGAAATGGCTGAAGGTTATGTAACTCGTCTTGCTCTTGATAAAGACAATCAAGTTATCGGTTATGAATTTGTTTCACTTGGCAAAATGACTGACTTTATTAAAAAAGGCGACGAA
>JAZRPX010000202.1:0-5332 GCA_045649445.1 Acutalibacteraceae bacterium
GGTGTTCGCTATCGACCAATCCGCACCGAAAATCAAGGCGGTAACCTTTGGAAAAGTGGTCGATTTCGGCGTGACCGACACCAACAATATGGGTGCCGCCATGGCACCTGCGGCGGCGGATACCATATTGCAGTATTTTGAAGATACCGGCGCAAAGCCGAGTGAGTTTGACTTGATTCTCACGGGGGATCTTGGGTTTGTAGGGTCGAAAATTTTGGTGGAGTTGTTACTTGAGAAAGGTGTTGACATTTCCAAGGTGCACAACGACTGTGGTATGATGATGTTTGGCGAAGATGACCCTGATTACAAAGGTGGCGGCTCAGGTTGCGGGTGTTGCGCATCGATTTTTTATTCACATATTATGAAGAAATTTCATAATAATGAATTAAGAAGAATTTTGGTTATCGCGACTGGCGCGCTTTTGTCCCCGACTTCCGCGTTTCAAGGGTTTTCGATTCCCGCGATTGCGCATCTAATCGAGGTGGCGAGTTGTTAAAAGGAGTGAATCGCACCATCATCGAGATAAACGACACCGAGAACAAATATTTTGAAAAAGCGATTTTATATGTGCGCCCAAAATTTTGCGACTATCCGCCGTTTGTGTTGCAAACCAAAGCCAAAAAATATCTAAACGGAGCTGATTCTGTGGAAAAATGCAATCTATCGTATCTTGAAATCTCGCGGCTTCGCCACCGACGGCTTTTACTCATTCTCGGCGGATATTTACTACTTCTCGCAACCGCAATCACTTTGATTATTGTGTTTTAAAATTACAAAATTCGCCCGAAAAATTCGGGCGGATTTTTGTTTGCTTATATATTTATTTATCGATTGATTGGGTTGTATAAAGTGTGTAATACAAACCTTTTTTCTTCATCAGTTCTTCATGGGAACCGGATTCTTCGATTCTACCATCTTTTATGAACAAGATTTTATCACAATTTTTAATTGTTGAAAGTCTGTGCGCGATTATAACCGATGTTCTGTTTTTAAGTAAGTTTGAAATTCCTTCTTGCAATAAATGTTCTGTTTTAGCATCTATACTCGAAGTTGCTTCATCTAATATCAAAACAGATGGGTTTGACAACAAAGTTCTTGCAAGTGAAATAAGTTGTTTTTCGCCTTGAGAAAGTTGGCCGCCTTTTTCTGAAACCACAGTGTTATAACCATCTTTCATTTCACAAATAAATTTGTCGGCACCGATTATTTTAGCTGCGTTTATGACTTCTTCGTCAGTAGCATCAAGTTTGCCGTATCTTATGTTATCTGCAATGCTTCCTGAAAAAATAAAACTATCTTGCATCATTACAGAAATATGTTTTCTTAATGACTTTAGTGTTATATCTTCAATTGGAATACCATCAATCAAAACATTTCCTTCGGTTGCATTATAAAATCTTGAAACGAGATTTACAATGGTTGTTTTGCCAGAACCGGTAGGTCCTACAAGTGCTATTGATTCGCCTGCTTTTGCTTCAAAACAGATGTTTTTAAGAATTTTTATATCTTTTTCATATTCAAAGTTTACATTATCAAACTTGATGTTTCCCTTGATTTTATCAATTGATTTTGCAGTTGGTTTATCGTTAATTTCAATTGGTTCGTCAAGCGTTTGAAAAATTCTCTCAAGATAACTGATTGTTGTAAGGAAATTGTTATAAATATTTGCAAGTGAGATAATAGGTTGCCAAAAACTTGTAGCATAAGAAGCCATTGCAATTAATACACCAATCTCAACGGTTGGAGAAATCCATAAAATTCCTGTAATATACACAAGTCCTATTATAATCTGTTTAAGCAATTCTGACATAGGAGAAAGAATGTTAACATACAAACACATTTTATACCAGTATTTTCTGTAAATGTTGTTTAAATCATTATAGATTTTCATATTTTCTTGCTGACGATTAAAGGTTTGGGTTACTTTAACGCCTTCAACAAATTCGCAAGTGAACGCAGTTAAATTAGAATTTTTGTTGTTAAATTCGAAAAGCGTTTTTCTTTGTTTGTTTTTGAGCAAGAAAATTATAAGCAATAATGGTGGTACACCTAAACATATAACAATGCTAAGTTTAACATCAAGTAAAAACATATATATTGTTATGAAAATCAAGTTAAAAACATTTATAATTGCGTTGATAATACCGTTAGAAAGGGTGTTTGAAACATTGTTAACATAGTTTACTACTCTAACAAGAATTTTTCCGTGTGGTCTGTTGTCGTAATATGAAAACGGAAGTTTTTGCAGATGTTTAAAAACATCCATACGCAAGTTGTAAATAATATTTTGTCCTACTTTTGCCATAATAACGCCTCGCAACGAGCCAAAAACGGCAGACAGTAACAATGCACCTACGGTTATTAAAGCCAAATGAATAAGCATTTTTACATTTTCATCAGGAATTGCGTTGTCAATAGCTTTAGAGAGCATATAAGGGGGAAGTAGCGACAAAATCGAAGAAAATGAAGATAAAAGCACCGCCGTAACAAGTTTTGTTTTGTGTGGTTTTAAATACACTAATGCTCTTTTTAATTTAGATAAATCAAATTTTCTTTCTAAAGTTTCGTCTTGTGAATATGTATTACGAGCCATTATTCTTCACCTCCCACAAATTCAGGCAAGTTTTCAACATCCTGTAATTCGCAGATATCTCTATAAAAACGATTTTTTACAGCAAGTTCTAAATGGTTGCCGGTAGTTGCTTTGCCGTCTTGTAAAATAATAATTTTATCAGCGTTTATTACAGACGATACTCTTTGTGCGATTATAAATTTAGTACATTTAAAAGGAAGGTTTTTAAGAGAATTTTGTATGTACGCTTCGGTTTCTGCATCAACAGCCGAAGTGGTATCATCAAGTATCAACACCGACGGTCTTGCAGCAATTGCCCTTGCAAAAGCAAGACGTTGGCGCTGCCCACCTGAAAGACCTACGCCTCTTTCACCAATTATAGTGTCATAACCGTCAGGAGTTTCTTTTATAAAACTGTCAGCGGCGGCAAGTGTAGCTGCATGAATTACAGACTTTCTGCTCATTGAAACATTTGAAAAAGCAATGTTGTTTTCTATTGTGTCAGAGAACAGGAAAACATCTTGAGTAGCAGTAACTATAGAGCGATGAATATCTTCTAATTTTAATTTGTTTATATCAACATCGTCTATATAAATGTGTCCGTAGTTAATATTATAAAACCTTGAAAGCAAGTTAGCGATTGTAGTTTTACCAGACCCTGTAGGACCCATAATTGCAATAGTTTCTCCGGGGTTTGCTGTAAATGATACGCCGTTTAAAATGGTTTTGTCGCCTGATGAAAAAACAACATCTTTAAACTCAACTTTACCTTTGAATTTATTTTTGATTTTAATCGAATCATCTCGATTTTGAATTATAGGAGAATCAAAGCAAATTTCTACCACTTTTTCAACTGACGCCGAGAATTTATGATAGTCGTTGATTAAAGCGTTTACGTTTTGCATTGGCGTAGTTAATGCCCAAGACATTGAAGAAAACATAGTAAGTTCGCCTATGGTTATTTGATTATTAATTGTCAAAATTCCTCCTGCTATAATAGTGATAGGCGTTAACAGATGTGAAAACAAAGTAATAATAGGCAAAACCTTCTGGAATGCATAAGTAGCTTTTAATTGAGATTCCATATATTGTTTGCTGCATTCAGAAAACTTATCTATTTCGTAATCTTCTCTCGAAAATGCTTTAACAACTCGATTTCCTTCGATATTTTCTTGAGCACAAGTATTAAGTTTTGCAAGACATGCTCTGTTTCTTACAAAGAAAGGTCGTATGAATTTACTGTAAAAATATGAAATCACAACAATAAACGGCATTACACAAAGATAAGCAATTGTTAGTTTAGCATTGTTTAAGAAAAGGAAAACCGTAGCTGCAATAAAAATGAAAAACATTTCAACATAGCAATAAGTTGTATAAGCAACAAAATGTCTAATGAATTCTAAATCGCCATTAAGTCTTGTTATAATGTCGCCTGTGCTTATATGATCAAAATATTCCATTTCTTGATATTGAATATTTTTGAAAATCCTCATTCTTATGTTATATAACATATGCTGACTAGATTTTTCCATAAAATACACCTTTAAAAGATGCAAAGTATTTTTTATAATAACAACTGCAATCATAATAATTACCACAGGGATTAGCAATTTATGATTTTTGTTGCGAATTATATTATCAACTAAAAACTTAGACAAAGCAGGATTGATAAGACCAATGAATGAAGTAATTATTGTTAATATCATTCCAGAAACAAAAAGGGTACGTTTTCCTTTTAATTTTGACCAAATAAATTTTAATTTAAACATATAAAAAAGCCCTCCGCAAATAGATTTAATCCGATAGAATAAACTATCAGGAACGAATCACCAAGCGAATGGCCTTGTTAAAGAAATATTTAATTTTAAATTTATAATCGTGCATCAAAAAACTTCGTCGTTGTTCAAAGCAACACTGTTCAAACACCATTGTAGAAATGGTGCAAAAATATAAAATAAATATGTGGTTTTTTATGCTGTCACTCATAATCAACAACTCATTTTATATCAATTTCGAGTTCATTATAGCACTTTGAATTTTAAAGTCAATACTTTTAATAAAACTTTTTTAGAAAAATTTTAGATATATAATTTCCTGCTATTTAAACATTCAAAATCCTATTATGTAAAACTTGACTTTTACTAATTCTTGGCGGATATTTACTACTTCTCGCAACCGCAATCACTTTGATTGTTGCGTTTTAAAATCACAAATCAAACCCACAACCCCGATGAGTTTTTGCTCATCGGGGGATTTGATTTCCATATGAGCAGATATGTCGGTTCCAATGGAAATGATAAACCCGATGAGTCAAAAAACTCATCGGGTTTAATTTATCTACAATATTTTTCTATTGCTTCATTGACAAATTCGGCGGTGCCTTCGCCGTTTTTATCAATGTTTGCTTTAAATCGTTCATCGGCAACATACATAAGCCCTAGTCCTGCAAGGATTTCGTTGGTGCAGGTATAGTAGTTCTCGGTTATATACGCTTGCAATTCTTTCACAAGTGATTGTGCCTCGTTAGACTCGGCGGTGTTGCCGTTTTGTTTGCACTCGGCAAATTTTTCAAAGACTGCCATTAGTCCATCGTTTGTCTCTTGCCACTTGTCTTTAGTGTAGTCTGCGGTCTTTTGTCCGTATTCTTTGTAAGCATCGGTTTTGCCCCAAAGTTGTTTTACCTCGGCTTCATACTGCTTGCGTGCGGTTTCATAATCGCTGTTATCAAACGCTGTCATTGTAACATTTCCTTTCGTAGCA
>JAZRPX010000203.1:0-7613 GCA_045649445.1 Acutalibacteraceae bacterium
CCTTTACACAAGGGAGGCAATAATATAATAAACAATTAAAAAGGAGTAATATTATGGAGTTTTTTGCGAAAACTTTTGATGAATTAACAACAACTGAATTATATGAAATTTTAAAATCAAGAGCGCAGATTTTTATGATAGAGCAAAAAATCTATTGTCTTGATATGGATGATATTGATTATAAAGCTATGCATTTCTTTTTAAAAGAAAATGAAAAAACAATTGCTTATTTAAGAGCATATTATTATAATGAGGAACATTCTGTTGTAAAAATTGGTAGAGTTTTGAGCGTTACTCATAAAAAAGGTCTTGGCAGAGAATTGATGAATAATTGCATTAAATATATTAATGATAATATGAAATGTGAAAAAATCTTTGTTAGCTCTCAATGTCAGGCAATGGGCTTTTATGAAAAATGTGGCTTTAAAACCGTTTCTGATGAATATCTTGAAGAAGGTGTGCCACATATTGCAATGGAATTATATCTCAAATAAAGGGGTAATTATATGCAAATAGTTTTATTAACTGCGCTTGGTGTTGGTTTTTCAACGATTCTTGGTTCAATTATCGGATTTTTATTTAAAAATATTTCTCATAAATTTTCTGATATTGTTTTGTCGTTTGCCGCAGGTGTAATGCTTGCCGCCGCAGTTGTTGGTCTTATTTTGCCATCAATTGAATATGGTGGAAAATATGGCATTTTAATAACAATTGCAGGTGTTTTTACAGGCGCTTTTTGTATCAATATTATTGATAAAGTTGTGCCTCATCTTCATAAATTTGTAGGCGTTGAAGATGAAGGTCATAACAATGCAAATCTCAATAAAGTTTTGCTTTTTGTAACAGCTATTGCGATTCATAATCTGCCTGAAGGCATAGCCGCAGGCGTTGGCTTTGGTACTGGAAATGTGTCGCAAGCGCTTTTAATAGCAGGGGGTATAGCACTTCAAAATGTACCTGAAGGTATGGTTATAATCGCGCCAATGTTATTAGCAGGCGTTTCTACTAAAAAAACTCTTGTTTGCGCAATGCTTACAGGTTTAATTGAAGTTGTAGGAACTTTGATTGGTTACTTTGCAGTAAGCGTAGCAACAGTTATTCTACCATTTGCGCTCTCCTTTGCAGGTGGTACAATGCTTTATGTAATCAGTGATGAAATGATTCCTGAAACTCATGCTCATGGTCATCAAATGGGCGCAACATATTCGCTTTTAGTTGGCTTTTGTTTAATGCTTTTAAGCGATGTTTTATTAGGTTAAACATAAAAACGCACACCGAAAGGTGTGCGTTTTTTTTGTTTATTTATAAATAGGATTGATTGTAAATGAGAATTTGATAGGGTCTTTTGAGTTTCTTGTAAACTCTTCGTGAACAGCAGCACCCCAAGAGTTATCTCCGCCAACGCCTTGCATAAATCCGTTAACAAAAACTCTTGTGCAATAAACATCAGGCAAATAAGTAGGAGTTATTGCGCTTTCAAGTTCATCAGGAGTGTAGCTAATAGCAGACATATCAAGTGCATCTTCTGCTTTAAATTCTAAACCAATTCCATCTTTGTTAAGCAACTTCATCCAACGAGTTTTGTGTCTGTTACCAAACTCTTGTGGACGCATATATTTAGGCATCTGACTATGCGCATCAGTTTCATAAATTCCAAATTTGCCACCTGTGAATTTGTCAATGTATGTGTGTTCAGGGCCTAAACCATACCAAGAAAGATTTGAAAACTCTTTCTTTAATGAAATCATAAAGCCGGCGCAAGGGAATTTAGGCATGCCATCAACGCCTTGATATTCATAATCAATTTTGATACTACCATCAGGGTAAACAGTAGTAACTGAAGTAACAAAAACATCTTTGTCAAAGAATGGTTTGAATTTACAAGTGAAAACGGCGTTGTTATTAACCATTTCGCAATTAAATTCTGTGTAACGAGTAGAAGCGCCAACTGTTTTCCACATAACGCTCTTATAATCAGTTTCATTACCTCTGTCATTATCAGTAACAGCGCGCCAGAAATTGATTTTGATTGGCTCGTGAAGCATTTCTTTGCCTTTGTATTTGTAAGAAATCATAGAGCCACATTTATTTGAGAATGAAACAAAAAAGTCTTTTCCTTTAACACTATAAATTGGTCCGCGATTGTCAATAAGTTCAATCTTGCCTTTTTTGATCTCACGCTTTTTAACTTGCTTTGTAACGCTAAATTGACCAAAACCAATTTCATAACCCTTTTTAGCATATTTAGTTGATTTTTTAAGATGCATACTTGCAATAACTGCAATTTCACCATCAACATTAGGCAACTTGTAATTATAAACAGCAGTTTCATCAGGATTTGTATCAACATTAAATCTTGAAACTGTTAAAACCTTGCCATCTTGTAAAATGGTAAGTTTAAAATCAAATTCATTAAGATTTGTGAATCTATAATTATTTTTGATTTCAATCTTTTCTTCATCAACCTTAATGTCAGCAAAGCAATAGCATTTTTTAACTTCTTGCATTTCAGGTGTGTTAGTTCTGTCAGCGTTAACAATACCGTTTCCACAGAAAGATGTTTCACCTAAATTATCGAATTGACCACCATAAGCAATATATTCTTTGCCATTTGCATCGGTTTTATAAAGCCCTTGGTCAATGTAATCCCAAATAAACGCGCCTAAATAACCATCAAATTTTTCAAGCGCTAAATATTTGAACAAATCGCCCATAGAGTTGCCCATACAATGAGCAAATTCAACAATCAAATAAGGTTGATTAAATTCACCGTTTTCAAGTTGTTTTGCCAAGTTATCAGGGTTAGAATACATCATTGATTTAAAATCAGAAACCCCTGTGTTATCTCTCTTGCCGTGGCAAATGCCCTCATAATGAACAGGTAAAGAACCATCAATTTCATCAATCTTTTTGCGCATCTTTTTAAAGTTTTCGCCATCATAAGATTCATTACCAAGTGACCAAGAGAAAATACTAGCGTGGTTTTTATCTCTCATAACCATATTTTCGGCTCTTCTAACAACTGCGCCTGTCCAATAATCCCAATCACCAGGTACAGTGTTCTCTTGGAATTGCCCTGAATAATTCCAACTTCCGTGAGTTTCAAGGTTGGTTTCATCCATAACATAAAGACCTAATTTATCGCATAATTCATAGAAATATGGGTGGTTAGGGTAGTGAGATGTTCTAACGGCGTTCATATTGTTGGCTTTAATATTAAGCGCATCTTGTTCCATCTGCTCGCGAGTAATTGCTCTACCATTTTTAGCGCAAAATTCGTGTCTGTTAACACCACGAATTTTTAAAACTTCGCCGTTAATATAAACTTTAAGCCCATCAACAGTAACCTTTTTAAAGCCAACATCATATTTAATAGTTTCATACTTATCATTGATAACAAGATTGTAAAGATATGGCTTTTCACAGTTCCATAAAGTAGCGTTTTCAACTTTGAAAGGAACGCAAACAGTTTCGGTTGAATTTGCAGGAACTTCAACAGTAACTCTCTCACTGAAAACTTTGCCTAAAGTCGTTTTGAATGTGTAATCAACATTAGCAGAAGTAGTGTTTTCTATTGAAACAAAAAGATTGCAATTAACATCTTTAAAATCATTAGAAACTTCATATTTAAGATGAAAATCTTGTATATAAACCTTGTTAGTTCTATATAAAACAACATCTCTAAAAATACCAAACATTCTCCAAAAATCTTGGTCTTCAAGCCAAGAGGCAGTAGAATATCTAAAAACTTTAACAGCGAGTCTGTTGCCCTTTGGTTTGATATAATCAGTTAAATCGAATTCGGCAGGGGTAAAAGAATCCTCACTGTAACCAATATATTCACCGTTTAAATATACTGCAAAAGCAGTTTCAACGCCTTGAAAACAAATAACCTTTCTATCGTTTTTCTTAAAAGTAGTAGGCATATCGAAATCAAGAACATAGTAACCAGTTGGAATGTCTTTAGGAATGTCAGGTTGTTCTAATTTTGCAGTACCATTAAAAGAAAAACCTGCGTTTATATAATAAGGGTCTCTTTCATCGCAATTTAGTTCAATTTCAGCTGGAACAGGAATTAAATTCCAGTCAGTTACGTCATAATTAGGGTTTTCAAAACCTTCAAAATCATCTTGTCTTTCAGAATATTTGAATTTCCATTTGCCGTTTAAATAAACTGCAGTTGGATTTTCGCCTTCAAAGCAATATGGTTTATCAGTACGCAAATTTGTATGAGGTTCAAGTGTGTTTTGCTCAAAAATTCGCGGATTTGAAAGCACTTTTAAATCAAATTTTTTCATTGCTTTTTGCTCCTTTGAAAATATTAATATCATTGTTTTTAATATATCATAATATCAAAAATATTGCAATAAAAATGTTGTGAAAATTAAAGTAGTATGTTATAATTTATAAAGGTGATGAAAATGAGAATGAGAAGAAAAAGAAATTTAGAAACAAGAATTGAAAATTGTGAGGGTTTCTTTTTAGATTTGAACGACGAAGAAAACAGGGATTTAAGAACTTTACAAGCAGATAAACTTTTTGATTATTCTGTTCTTTTTGGCAATTCAAATCCTGTTGTTTTAGAAATTGGTTGTGGCAAGGGTAGATTTGCTTGTACTTTAGCAAAGCAAAATCCAAATATAAATGTGATTGCAGTTGAAAAGGTTGATAACGTTTTAGTTTCTGCTGCTGAAACTGCTAAAAATGAAAATATCCAAAACATCAAGTTTTTGTGTTGTGGCGCAGAATATTTGCCAAGATTTTTAAAAGAAAAATCAATAGAAACTTTGTATCTTAATTTTTCTTGCCCTTATCCTAAAAAGAGATATGAGTCACACAGATTAACTCATAAAGGGTATCTTGATATTTATAAAAAACTGCTTAAAGATGGCGCTTGTATCTATCAAAAAACTGATAATATAGGGCTTTTTGAGTATTCGCTAAAAAGTTTTACTGATAACGGATTTTATATCAATGACATTTCTCTTGATTTGCACAAATCAAAAATTGAGGGCAATATTATGACAGAGTATGAAGAGAAGTTCTCTTCTCTCGGCTTTCCGATTTATTATCTTAAAACAAGTTTAACAAAAGGGGAATAATAATGAAAAAATATGTAGCATTAACTTTTGATGATGGTCCAAATTTGGTTGCAACACCTGCAGTTTTAGAAAGGTTAAAAAAATATAATATAACTGCAACGTTTTTTGTAAATGGTATGCATATAACAGACGAAACAGCTGTTGTTATGAAACAAGCGTATGATATGGGTTGTGAAATTGAAAATCATTCACAAAATCATTTACATATGGATAAAATTTCAAAAGAAGAAATTTTAGATGAAATCAAAAAAACAGATGATTTAATTGAAAAGTATATTGGTAAAAAACCAACCTATTTTCGTCCGCCGTTTATTGATGTTAACGATTTAATGCACGAAATTATTGACCATACATTTATTTGTGGTCATTGTCCGAATGATTGGGACCCTAATGTTAATTCACAAGAAACTGCAAAGGGTGTTTTGGAAAACACTGAAAATGGTGGCATAATTTTGCTTCATGATTCAGCACATAATATCAAAACAGCTTATGCGCTTGATGAAATAATTCCAACTCTTTTAGATGATGGATTTGAATTTGTAACGGTTTCAAAGTTGTTTGAAATATTTAAACTAAAGAAAAAGCGTGGAACAATATATTCTAACGTTAAGGAGTAAATATGAAAATTATTCATTTAGCAGATGTTCATCTAGATTCAAAGTTAAATAGTCATTTATCTATTGAAAAAGCAAAGCAAAGAAAAGCTGAAATCCTTATGTCTTTTAGCAAGGTTGTTGATTATGCAAAGGAAAACTGCGTAAAGATTGTTATCATAGCAGGGGATTTGTTTGATTCTGATAAAGTGTTAAAATCAACCGAAAAATTCCTTTTTGATAAAATTAGTGAAGCGAATGATGTTGACTTTATTTATATCAATGGTAACCATGATGTTAATCCAAAATTTTCGTTAGAAATCCCAGAAAATTTCAAGCAAGTTGATAATGGTTTTAATCGCTTTGATTATGACAATGTGTCAATTGGCACAATTGGTCTTTTAGATGAAAACTATTTAAAAATTGATTTTTTGAAAAATAATTATAACATCGCAGTAATGCACGGCACGCTTTCTAATTCTTCTGATGAATTTTATATAAACCCAAAACTTTTGCAAAACAGAAATATTGATTATTTAGCGCTTGGTCATATTCATAAAGCTGATGAAGGCAAGCTTGATGATAGAGCGAAGTTCAGATATTGTGGTTGTTTAGATGGCAGAGGTTTTGATGAGTGCGGTGTAAAGGGCTTTTATGTGCTTGATACTGATGTTGGTACTGATGAGTTTGTACCAACATCAACAAGAGTTATCCATGAGTTTGAAATTGATGCTTCAGAATCTTCAACAGCGTTGATTATTGAAAAAATCAAAGAGCAAACAAATGATGTTAATAGCGCAGATTTAGTGAGAGTTGTATTAAAAGGCAAAGCAAAAGAAGATGAAATTGAAGAAAGTCTTATTAAGGCAGTGTTTGATGATAAATTCTTCTGCTTTAATTTAAAGAATGAAACAACTGTATTTTATGATTTTGAAAGTTATAAAAATGATATCTCTTTAAAAGGCGAATTTATGCGTTTGATTGCAGAAGAAGAGTTAGAAGAAAACATTCGCCAAAAAGCAGTATCGGCAGTTATGAGTGCGCTTAATGCGGAGGATTTGAAGATATGAAAATAAATAAATTATATATCAATAACTTCGGTAAATTAAGCGATTACACCCTTGATTTAAGCGAAGATTTAACAGTTATAAACGAAGAAAACGGATTTGGAAAATCAACCCTTTGCGCTTTTATCAAAGCAATGTTTTATGGTCTTTCAACTTCTCGTAGCAAAGATTTAAACGAAAATGAGAGAGCAAAATTTTTGCCATGGCAAGGTGGCGTTTTCGGCGGTAGTTTAGAGTTTTCTTGTGAAAAAGGTGAATTTAGAATCGAGCGTACTTTTGGCGCAAAGCAAACAAACGACACTTGTGTTATTTACAATCTTAAAACCGGAAAAATCACAGATGAATTCAGCAGTGCAATCGGTGAAGAGCTTTTTATGATTGATGTAAAAGGTTTCGAGCGTAGCGTGTTTGTTGATAGCGCTATGAAGAATGATAAAATGCCGATTTCTGTTTCATCTCGTCTTTCAGGGCTTGTTGATAATACTGATGATTTAAGCGATTTTGAGACTGCTCAATCTGTACCTGTCATTTTTGACCTGCTTTACCAACGCGCCGATACTCTACGTCCACGGCAACCACGACAAGGGCTATGACAGAAAGCCTCCCGAGGGCTGCACCTGCGTGGAGGACGACATCTGCGTGGTCAACGGCGTGCGGGTGCTGGGCCTGGGGGGCAGCATGCGCTACCGGCCCGATGAGCCCTACATGCACACCGAGCGCCAGATGGCCCGCCGCGCCAAAAAGTTGAGGTGGAAGCTGCGCCGCAACAAAGGCTTCGACATACTGCTGGCCCACGCCCCCGCGCGGGGCGTCGGCGACATGGAGGACCTGCCCCACCGGGGCTTCGAGAC
>JAZRPX010000204.1:0-2319 GCA_045649445.1 Acutalibacteraceae bacterium
GGTTATCTTATCTACTTCTTTGAAAAAGCTTGTGCTATTTCAGGTTATATGCTCGCTGTAAACCCATTCAATCAACCAGGTGTTGAAAGCTACAAGAAAAACATGTTTGCTTTGCTTGGCAAACCAGGTTATGAGGGCGAAAAAGCAGCATTAGAAGCTCGTTTAGGCGAATAAAACGAACCTTTCCACATATAAATGTGGTTAAATATATATTAAAAGGAGAATAAAATTATGATTAATTTAATTATCGGTACAAGAGGCACAGGTAAAACAAAACATCTTATTGAGAATGTTAATGAAACTGCTAAAACCTCAAAAGGTAACGTTGTTTGTATAGAGAAGGGTAACACATTAAGATTTGATATTTCATCATCTGTAAGACTTTGTGATGTTGATGAATACGGTGTAGCAGGTTATGATGCTTACTATGGTTTCTTAAGTGGTATTTGCGCTGGTAACTATGATGTTACTGATGTTTTCTGTGATGCTACTTATAAAATCGTTGGCGGTAAAGATTTTGACCTTATTGCTGACTTCCTTGAAAGAGTTTCTGCTCTTGCTGAAGATTCAAATGTAATGTTCACATTTACTCTTTCTTGCGATGAAAAAGATATTCCTGACAGAGTATTTAACTTCGCTAAAAAAATCTAACTATAATTTAAGAGCCGTTTGAAAAAACGGCTCTTATTTTTTCAAAAAAATTGATTTAAAACACTTGACTTTAAAGTGTTTTTATGTTAATATATCATTCGTTGAGAAAATTAAATATTCGCAGGTGTAGTTCAATGGTAGAATGTCAGCCTTCCAAGCTGAACACGTGGGTTCGATTCCCATCACCTGCTCCATTAAAACAAGGTACTCTTTTGAGTACCTTGTTTTTAATTTAGTTAATATGTGGGAATCGAACCCATTGCCATGTTTTTCGGTTGCCGATTTATCGGCGAGAAAAACGGCGATTAAAATAAGCGTATTGCGAAGCAATATGAGGTGTGCAACGCGCACCTCGATTCCCATCACCTGCTCCATAAAAAAGACACTCTTTCGAGTGTCTTTTTTGTTTCTTGTGGGAATCGAACCCTTTGCCATGTTTTTAGGCGAAAAAAAGGCACTCATTTGAGTGCCTTTTAATTTTAATGTTTATGTCTTATTAAACCAACTGCTTTCGATATCTCCATAACAACTAATGGTACTAAAATCAAACCAAGAGCGATTAAATAAAGTTTCCAAGAAAGAGTGATAAGTCCAAAAGCAATTCCTACAGGTGTGAACAATACTACTGCCATCATTAAAACAGATGCTAAAACTGCTAAATTCAATGTTTTATTAGTAAAGAAACCTATTTTGAATAAAGAACGTTCTGAACGCATATTAAATGCCTGAACAACTTGTGATAATGCTAATACCATAAATGCCATTGTTTGACCACCTGCAAGTTGACCAGTTGTTTTCATACCAATAAAAAACGCAACAAGTGTTAAAATAGCAAACATAAAGCCCTGAAGAACAACTCTTACACCTAAGCCGTGAGCAAAAATGCCTTCTGTTTTAGGTCTTGGTTTTTGCTCCATAACATCAGACTCAACTGCCTCCATACCAAGCGCAATTGCAGGTAAACTATCAGTTACAAGATTTATCCACAAAAGTTGCATTGATAAAAGCGGAGTTTTTTGCCAGATAAGCATTGCAACAAACACTGTTATAACTTCACCGATATTTGTTCCAAGCAAGAAACCAACTACTTTTTTAATGTTTGCATAAATTCCTCTGCCCTCTTTAACTGCTTCAACGATTGTTGCAAAGTTATCATCAGTTAAAGTCATATCTGCGGCACCTTTTGCAACATCAGTACCTGTAATACCCATTGCGCAACCGATATCAGCCGCTTTTAATGCAGGTGCATCATTAACACCGTCACCTGTCATAGAAACAACTTGACCTTTTTTCTGCCAAGCTTTAACTATACGAATTTTGTTTTCAGGCGAAACACGGGCATAAACAGAGATTTTTTCAACATTGCTATCAAGTTCTTCTTCGCTCATAGAGTCAAGTTCTGTGCCTGTTATAGCCATATCACCATCTAAATAAATGCCAAGTTCTTTTGCTATTGCCTTTGCAGTTACAACGTGGTCACCCGTTATCATAACAGGTTTAATTCCTGCTTTTCTACAAGTAGCAACTGCTACTTTTGCCTCTTCTCTTGGTGGGTCAATCATACCAACAAGACCCATAAATATTAGGTCTTTCTCAATTTCTTCACTTGAAATATTTTCGGGTAAACTATCGATTTCCTTAAAAGCAACTGCCAAAACACGAAGAGCG